>NZ_JBQCZW010000033.1:0-6602 GCF_052089425.1 Ancrocorticia sp.
GTGAAGACGGCTCTGCTTACGTATTCCGATCACGAAGTGGAAAGTGGCAGGGGGTGCGTTCAAGCTGAACGCGACGGAAGCCACCGGTAGACTGTATCGGACGGAAAGAAAGGGCGTTATGAGCGATCCACGCAAGTTGGTCAGGCCTGACGGGCCGGGTCACGTGTCCTCGGATAATGACTGGGATAGATTTGTTAGCCCAGATTCACCCCTCGGTAGTGCACTGGCTGAAGATCATAAACGGTTGGCAGAAATCGGCAGCGAACAGTTTAAGAAGCCCGCGCATACACGCATCATTGCAGTTGCGAACCAGAAGGGTGGGGTTGGAAAGACAACAACGGCTGTCAATCTGGCTGCTGGCCTTGCGATGGGCGGGCTCCGCGTCCTCGTCATTGACGATGATCCGCAGGGCAACGCAACGACGGCACTTGGAATCGAGAACAGAGACGCTGTCCCTACCTTGTATGACGTGCTGACGGGTAAGCAATCACTACTGTCGATCATTCGGCCAACGGAGGCCCTTCCGAGCCTGTACGTTGCTCCGTCGAACATCAGCCTGTCATTAGTGGATGTAGAGCTTGCCGATGCTGACGATCGCAGGCTTCGCCTGCGAAACAGTCTCAACGAGTGCCTCTCCAACCTTCAAGTGCATGGCAAGCCAATGGACTACGTGCTCATCGATTGTCCACCGAGTATGTCACTGCTTCCCATCAATGCTTTGGTTGCGGCGAACGAGGTGTTGATACCAGTTCAGACCGAGTACTACGCTCTCGAAGGCCTTAGCCAACTATTGCGCACGATCGAAGCGGCGAAGAGTGCGGAGAACCCTAGCCTTCGGATTTCGACGATCCTGCTCACCATGGTCTCTAAGAACACGAACCTGAGTGCAGAGGTTGCGGCGAATGTGCGAGAGTATTTCCCACACGAAACTCTTGAGACTGAGATTCCGCGCTCAGTTCGATTGGCCGAATCTCCGTCCTACGGCGAAACTGTCATCACCTATGAACCACGATCCCCGGGTGCAATCGCCTACCGCGCAGCTGCCCATGAACTAGCAGAGCGCGCTCACTAAGGAGTATGGATATGGCAGAACGTAGACGGGGTTTGGGCCGGGGGATAGGTGCGCTCATTCCGGACAGCCAACGTGAATCGAAAGAACGCCCAATTGACGTATTCTTCGGTGGCCAGGCGGGTAAGTCTGGAGCCGAAGCGGAAAGCGCTGGGCTACCCGGCGTATCGAGTACAGAAACGCTGGCCGACGATACCTCCGCAGAAGTGAAGCCGGATGCACTTGTTGAGGAAGAGGCCGCCAACACGGCGGCGCAGCCAGCAACGGCTAACGCGCATCAGGCCGAAGTGCCCAAGAAGCGTGCTGGTGGCGAGTCCACCTCTAAGAAGGCGAGCACTAAGAAGCCGAGTGCTAAGAAGCCGAGCTCCGACATAACGAGCAATGAGAAGTCCAGCTCTAAGAAGATCAGGACGAGCAAGGACGACGTCAGGCGTACTGCTACTGATGATGCGGGCACTGATAACACGGGAACCGATGACGCCGGAACCGACAAGGCAGGCGTTGATCAGAACACGCCGACAGTCGATCCCAGCAATAATGCGGCCGCGGCCGCAGGCAGTGTGCGGGACCGGAGCGCGTCCCAGACAACGCCGGACGGCGAAGCTGGCAAGGAGGCAGACGAGGGACTCGTTGCCGTCCCTGGCGCCAGCTACGCCGAACTTCCCTTAGAGGAGATCATTCCAAACCAGCGCCAGCCACGTTCGGTTTTCGATGAAGATGAGCTAGAAGAGCTCGCCGCATCGATCAAAGAGGTGGGCGTTCTTCAGCCGATTATCGTACGTCCACTGACTGAGCCCGTTACTGGGCATCCAGAAGTGGCTTACGAGCTGATTATGGGCGAACGGCGATGGCGTGCGGCTCAGAAGGCGGGGGATCAGGACATTCCGGCGATCGTCCGCCGCACGGCAGACGAAGACCTCCTCCGCGATGCGCTGCTTGAGAACCTCCACCGTGCCGAGCTCAATCCCTTAGAGGAGGCAGCTGCCTACCAACAGCTGCTTGAGGACTTCCACTGCACGCAGGAAGAGCTAGCCAAACGAATTGCCAGATCGCGGCCTCAAATCACGAACACCCTGAGGTTGATGAAGCTACCACCACTCGTCCAGCGCCGGGTGGCAGCTCATGTGCTGTCGGCCGGGCATGCTCGCGCACTGCTTGGCCTATCGGATCCCGCGGGTATGGAGCGGTTGGCCCAACGGATCGTGGCAGAGGGCTTGTCTGTTCGCCAGGTGGAAGAGATCGTGGCGATGGGGGAGGAGTCAGAAGCGCCAGCCCCGCGCGTCAAGCGCGCTCATCGGTTCGCTCCGCAGCTCTCGGACCTCTCCGGCGAGCTTGCTGAGCGTTTCGATACGAGAGTCAAGGTGAACATGGGCCTGCGCAAGGGCAGCATCAAAATCGATTTCGGGTCAATCGAGGATCTCAATAGGATTCTCGATGTGATGGCACCGGAGATCGCGACTGTTGATGTTGATGCGGAGCAGGAGCAGGAGTAGGAATCTGCCATACGCACAGATCAGCCGCAAATAAAGACTAGCGACAAATAGAGACTAGATACAGAGATGGGGCGCTTCAACACCAGCGGGCTGTGGTGTTGAAGCACCCCATACTCAATTCGAGCAGTGCTACTTCCTGGCTACCTCGGCCAGTAGATCCAGATAAAGCTGCGCTGGTTCTACCCCACGGGAAGCAGCTTCGGCTGTGACGGCTTGAGGAAGAAGTGACGTCTCTGTGGTTCCCGGTGCAACATTGATATCAATGAACACGGGTTCGCCATCATCCCTGATAATGAAATCGACGCGCGAGATGTAGCTCAAGCCGAGTTCGCGATGGCAGCGTACGGCGATCTCACGTACGGCTTCCAGCTGCTCATCGGGCAGCCGCGCGGGTACAAAATACTCCGAGCGGCCAGCGTTGTAACGGGCATCGTAATCATAAGGCCCGTCAGTCGCGATTTCCACGGGCGGCAAGGCATACGGCTCGCCGTCGATATTCATAATGGATACGGCCAACTCGCGCCCCTCAACGTACGATTCAATACGCGCATGATCGGAGTAGGCGTAGCAGTCCACCATGGCGCGTGGAAGATCGGCTGCGGAGTGCACGATCGTCACGCCCAGCGCAGACCCACCGGAACCAGGTTTCACCACAAGAGGGAAGCTGTAATTCGCACTGATCAGTTCCAGAACGGGAGCCACCCCAATCTCCCGGAAGAGTGCCGATGGGATGGACATGGAGCGCGGCACGCTCACGCCGATCCGGCTCACGAGAGCGGAGGCCACTGCCTTGTCCGATGCGAGCCGTGACGCACTAGGGGAGGAGCCAACGTAGGGAACACCCGTCAGCGAGAGAAGATCCTGCAGAGACCCGTCTTCCCCGGTGGAACCGTGAATCAGCGGCCAGATGACGTCTGGTGACATCGCTTTGATGTGCAGCAAGAGCGAAGCATCTACGTCAAGAAGCTTGACCTGCATACCAGCTTCCCGGAGCAAGGTTGCCATGCGCCGGCCCGAATGGAGTGATACCTCGCGCTCGTGGGTCAGACCGCCGGCGAGAATAGCTACTGTGATGGGATCCGTCATTGGTGCTCCTCAGCTTACGTAGAATCGGGTTCCGTTACTTAAGATCGGGCTCTGGCATTTCGAGATCTGATGGGCGGCTGCTGTGGGACTCTTTGACCCCGAACATCTCCACAACCTCGAGTTCATTCTGTATCACCACGGACAGGCGGCGAACGCCTTCCTCGATAGATTCGGGGGTGGGGTAGCAGAAGGATAAGCGCATGTGATCGTGGCCCTGGCCATCAGCATAGAACGCTGTCCCGGAAACGTACGCCACTAGTTGAGTAACTGCGCGGGGCAGCATGGATTGAGCGTCAAGGCCCTTCGGAAGCTTCACCCAGGTGTAGAACCCACCCTCGGGCTGGTTCCACTCACACATCGGCAGATGGGTTTCGAGTGCCTTCTGCATCGCTTGCCCGCGTTCGTGATAGACCTCGCGGTACTCCTTGACCTGCTGATACCAATCGTAGGTTTTCAGGTACTCCGCAATGGAGAGTTGCCCGAAAGTACTGGGGCAAAGCAGGGCATTCTCGTTAGCCAATAGGATCCGCTGGGTAACTGCGGACGGCGCCAAAGCCCATCCGACGCGATATCCGGGAGCGAAGGTTTTCGAGAAGCTCCCGAGATACACAACTCCATCGGGATTGATGCTTTGCAGAGCCGGGAGTGGATCGCCTGCAAACCCGAGCAGGCCATAAGGATTATCTTCCACAATAAGGATGTGGTGCCGCTTGCAGATCTCGACAATCTTGGGACGCCGTTCTGCGGATAGGCACACACCCGCAGGATTATGGAAGTTCGGGATTGTGTAGAGGAACTTGATGGGCTGCCCCGCCCGCTCCAGATCAACGATCGTTTGCTCGAGCGCATCGGGTACCAACCCGAATTCGTCCATGGTCACATGCACTACGTTGGCCTGATAGGCGCGGAATGTCCCGAGTGCTCCCACGTAGGACGGTGCCTCAGCAAGAACTACCTCGCCAGGGTTGATGAAAACTTCTGAGATGAGATCAAGAGCTTGCTGCGACCCTGTGGTAATGGTGATGTCATCCGGATGTGCACGGATGCCATCGGGGCGCATCACCTCCGTGATCATCTCGCGAAGTTCCTCTTCGCCCTGCCCGCCTCCGTACTGGAGGATCTTCGTGCCGCGATCCCTAATGAGGCGCGCTGTCATGTCAGCTAAGAAATCGAGTGGCAAACCGGCGATATTCGGCATGCCGCCCGCCAGCGAAACGACCTCAGGACGATTCGCTACAGCGAACAAGGAGCGCACTTCGGATTGCTTCATTCCGAGCGCTCGGTCAGCGTAGGTGTTGTACCAAGGATCCAGACGAGTGCCGGCGGCGGCGGTGTTCGCTTCTTCCACGTGACCGGTGCTCCTGTTCTCCTTGGTGCTCATCATGCGCCCCTTTTCCAATGGTGTGATTCTCTAGGGTGTATCTAGACTCAGGCTCTACCAATTCTGTAGGTAATGCGAATCAAGCATTAGTCTGCCACGGTCAGGGCCCTTCGTGCTTGGTGTGGACGCCCAGAGCGTCAGCGAGTTTACGGCGTATGGCCAATTTTGGAAGCTGCCCTACGAGCCGCGTCACCTCGGTCCCCGTGCGTGCACCTCCGCGTAGCAGCAGCATGCTGGGAACGAACGTGACGGTTTCAAGAATGCTCGCCCCCACCGTGGTGGGGATGCCGCTCTGCGCGTTCTCTTCCTCTTCATCAATGTCTACAACGTCACCGCGCAGCTCCACATCGGGATAGAGCCGTGAAAAGTCCCGAAGGGTCTCCTCAAAGATCGGCAGCATAGCCGTGCCCGGATCACACCACTGGGCGGTGACAAACAGAAGGGTGTATGCGTCCCTACTCATGCTGGATTTCCCCGCCTTCCGTGTCGGAGACTAGGTGTGTTCGCCCAGTCGCGTCGAAGGTTTCGCTCCTTCCCCCTCGTGTTGGGGACTAGGGGGATGTCACGAACTGCCGCAAATTCGTGCCCTCAGCCTTCGAGATCCTCGAGGTACGCCTGAGCATCCAGCGCCGCCTTGCAGCCGGTTCCGGCAGCGGTAATCGCTTGCCGGTAGTGGTGATCCACGACGTCTCCGCAGGCGAATACGCCGGGTAGGTTGGTGGCAGTTGACGGCTCGGCAGCAATAACGTAGCCAGATTCATCAAGATCCACTTGACCAGATACGACTCCCGAGCGCGGCTCGTGCCCGATGGCAACAAACAGCCCAGATGCGGGAAGCTCAGACTGCCCGCCGGTCACTGTATCTTCGAGTACCACCGATTCGAGCTTGCCATCGCCAACAAGGTCAGCTACACGGGAGTTCCAATGCATGGTGACTTTATCGTTGGAGAGAAGGCGATCAGCCATGATCTTAGACGCGCGCAGTTCATCGCGGCGGTGGATCACGTGCACGGTGCTAGCAAAACGAGTGAGGAACAGGGCTTCGGTTGCCGCAGAATCTC
Organism: Ancrocorticia sp.; assembly: GCF_052089425.1. Lineage (NCBI taxonomy): Bacteria > Bacillati > Actinomycetota > Actinomycetes > Actinomycetales > Actinomycetaceae > Ancrocorticia > Ancrocorticia sp. Next base: position 6,091 of record NZ_JBQCZW010000033.1, read on the forward strand.
CGCCGCCAACAACAACTACTTCTTTGTCCTTGAAGAAGAATCCATCGCAGGTAGCGCAGTAAGAAACGCCCTTGCCGGAGAACGCCTTCTCGCCTTCGAGGCCGAGCTTCTTATACTCCGAGCCCAGTGCAAGAATGACAGACTTTGCCAGATAGGTGCCATCGTCCGTGGTGATCTTCTTGATTTCCCCGGTCAAGTCCAGATCCGTGGCATCCTCGTAGCGTACGTCCGCCCCAAAACGTTCGGCTTGAGCCTGCATCTTATCCATAAGATCAGGGCCCATCACAGCTTCGGGGAAGCCTGGGAAGTTCTCTACTTCCGTGGTATTCATGAGCGCACCGCCCGCTTCGAGCGTGCCAGCCAGTACGACGGGTTCGAGTCCGGCTCTAGCCGTGTATACGGCGCTAGTCCATCCGGCGGGGCCTGAACCGACGACGACGACGTCAAGCACCTTCTGATTCTCTTCGCTCATTTCTTACCTTTCATTGGTCTCCACATGGGCAACGCCGTGC
>NZ_JBQCZW010000033.1:6702-24128 GCF_052089425.1 Ancrocorticia sp.
GCTAGTTCACGGTGATCTCGGAGATGGAAATCCGATAGTTTCCTTCGTCATCCGTGGGTAGCTGATTGAACCACAGGACAATGGTATTCGTTACCTCAGGGTCATCGACCGAAAGGGAGGTGTCACTGGACATGGAGCCTTCGGCCAACACGTCACCTTCGCTCGGTGCATCGGCTGATGTGCTGCGCCACTGGACATTTCCACCCTCACCACTGACGGCTAGGTTGACTTCTGAGACCTGAGTTTCCTCGGCCAAGGTCACTTCAAGGCCCAGCCCACTCTTACCAACGAAGTCCGGATTCGAATACCACCATGAACGCCAGAGGGTTCCACTATTCCCGTCAAAGGTGTTGCCCACGGTAGACGGGGAATCCTGCTCGCCCACATTCGAGGGATCGAGCGCGGCAGCTTCGGGATTCAGAAGCGTCACATTGCTGATCTCTGGGGCTGGATAATCCTCAGTTGGCTCGGGTTCTGGAGTCTCCGTGGGTTCAGGCTCGGGCTCCCCTGTGGGAGCTGCTGTGACCGTTGGGGTAGCCGTAGGCCGTGATGTATCAGGATCTGTGGTTGGACGGAACAGTGTCACCGCAGCCCAGATGAACGCGATCGCTACGATGATCGCTGTGCCAATGGTGAAAACTTTGGATGGGTTGTACTGGCGCTCACCGCCGTTGCCACCGTCTCCATCACTTCCGCCAGTCCGGCTGTTCGTTGCTTCAGCAGGAGGCTGTGGCGGAACGGCTGCGGCAGCGGCCGGATGGGCCGGGGTGACAGGCCGATCCGGGGTGTAGGGAGCTTCGGCAGGAGTTGCTGCTCCGCCCGATTTTCCTGCGCTGGATGTGCCTCCACCGGATGTGCTTGCACCGGAGGAAAGGACGTGAGTTCCGGCTGCCGCAATGACCTCAGTTTCGTGCGGCGGCTCGGCTGGAGACTCACCGCTAGTTAGCGAATCGTCTGTCTGATTGTCACTAGCTGGCTCGGACGGAGACTCACCGTGTGTAGCTGGTGAATCACCCACCTCATTTTCGCTAGCTGCTTCGGCCGGTGAATCAACTGGTGAATCGGATAGTGAATCAGCTATTGCCGGCGCCGGAGTAGGTGCCGATTCGCCGGCAAACTCTTCTGGCTTGACCCAATCCGGGGTGAGTCCGAGTGGTTCCTGAGCTGGAATGCCAAGTTCGGAGTCAACCACACCCGCCTCGGGTGCACTCGAGCCGGATGTGGCTTCAGATTCGGTAGAAGCACGGTCCGCAGCATCATCAGCAGAATTGTCAGTGGCACCTACGGGTGCCCCGGAATCCTGTTGCTCAGGCTCCTGTTCGGTCCCGACGTGCACCGCTTCACGCTCGGATGCCATTCCCGCGGCAAAGCCCACGCTGGCGGCCTTAACGAAGTGATCATCGGCGGGGCCATCTGATTCCTCCGGGTCAACGATCTTCTTGAACACAGCTGTGGCGCCCGTAGATGGGACATCGTGTGCGGGAGGTTCGGCGGTTGCAGATGACGCTTCCGCAGAGCTCGACGATTCAGCACGTGAGGAGACGGCTTCTGCGGGGAGCTCATCTGGTCCCGAAGCTGGCTCATCAGAGGCAGTGGTATCTGCGGATGTCACGCCTGCAGACGGTGATTCTGCAGACGGTGTGCTGGCAGGTGTAGGCTTCGGCCCTCCCCACCGGCTGATGGGCGCCGGAGAGGCGGAATCTGGCTGATCGCTCAGAGATTCGGCAGGGGAGGCACTCATGCCGTCCCCACCAAGCGGTGCAGTGATCTTCGGAAACTTCTCAACGGAGGGGGCCTGATCCTCACGCCTCGGAGAGAAGAACCGCTCCCCACCAAAAGCTGATTTTCTGCGCGGTGAAGCTGCGGGTGCAGGGCTTGGCGATGTAGGTGGCTCTGGCGTAGGGAGCGAGAGTTTGACGGGCGGCCACGTACCCAACTCGCGCACGATTGCACTGGGGCTTGTAGCGCCCTGTCCATCGCGTTCGCGATTCAGTGTGGTCCGCAGAGGCTCAGGCAAATCTGGCGTGGATAGGGCCTTATCGATCGCGGGATCAACGCCATCGCTCGTGGTAGGGAATTCTCCGGTGAGAAGTCCGGCAGTGAATCCCAAGAGTTGGCGCGATTCCAAGCGATCGGCACGAGCGCTAGGAACTTCGCTGGCAGGAGTACCTGCAAGAGCTGCAGAGATGCCTACACCGTCCAGCGCGATCGAGCCCGTTGGGGACACCCAGATGCGGTCAGGGGTGATCTGATAGTGGCGCAAGCCGCGTTCCTGAGCGGCTGCGAGCACCTGAGACAGTGTGCCGAGAATGCTCCACGCTTGTTCGCCGTTCAGCGGTGTTTCTAGGTAACTGGACAGCTGCTTACCTGCGGGGAGCTCTAGCGTGACAAAGGCAGATTCGGGGGAATCGCCAACGGACAGCACGCGAACTAGGTTTGCGTTATCCACCAGTGCGGACCGGCGTGCGGCATCGAGCGTTGACTGTTTCAGGGGAGAACGAGGATCCAGAGCGAGAATCCGAACCGGCTTGCCCAAGAGCGTGTCCGTTGCGGACCAGAGTTCTACGCTGTCCTGGCTAGGCTGCTCAGGGCATAGTTCGGTCAACTGATAGCGGCCAGAAAGAAACTGACCCGGCTCTACAATATGATTCACTGTACGTCCTCCAAGAACTGCGGGTAGTCAGGGCATACCAATGACGCAGAATACCTACACACGCGCCATTCTAGCGGTAGGTTGCGGCAAAGTAGGTGACGTGACACGAGGCGTAATGAAAGACACGGCTACTCACCGATTCTTCGGGCGCTGAGTTGACGTATGGGAGCGGCTGGACGTCTGCGAACGTGGCCGCGGCAGAGATCCTTTGCCTACTTGCCGTGCCTCCATGCGGCCCGCCGCGTGGCGCGCTGATCCTGAGAGAATTCCTTGGGGTCAACCGGGGCATGTTGACGGCCCCGCCGCAGAGATCGAACGATGCCAAAGGAGAAAATGCCTGCTAGGCCAACGGCGATCACCAGCGTGCCAACGTTCTCCCAATCCGCTCGCACTCGAATTTGAACGGTTTGGGACGGGCCAATGACGTTGCCGGCAGGATCGAGAATCCGGACTTCTACCTGAACATTTCCCGATCCGCGAGCTTCAACCGGAACGGCAACATCGCTCGTACCTTCGGCAGGCAGCGATACGGCAACATCTTGCTTGGGGACAAGCCGATTGTCATGGCTGTTGATCTGAATAACAACCCCCGCGGATAGCGGAAGATCATTGCGTACGTGGAGCGGTAGCTCGGTGGCCTCCGAAATGACGTTGATGGTTGAGGAAGGCTGGACGTTCAACGAGTCAGAGAATTGAGAGCTGAGGTTCTCCAGCGATCCGATGAGCTCCTGACGCACCGAGTTTTGCCCACGCAAGCAGGTGGCGAATGCCTTCTGGACCGTGGCTTGGGTGGGATCCGCGATGAGGCTAGGATCCTCGGATACGTTGGCGTACCAGCCGATGTTTTTCTGTGCTTGACTCAGCTGATCGATCTGGGCCTCGGTGATTTCTCCAGGATTGGCTTCCTTTTCGGGGAGCGCTTCGCGTTCAGCAACGGACGGCTCCAATGCAAGCAAGTCTGAGACCGTGTGGGGATCAACCCAAGAGGCCTCCATGAGCGCCTCGATCGTGCCCGAGATGTCTTCGTCGGTCAAGGAACTACTGGGAGAGGGGGCAGCTGGATCGCCGCCAAACTCCGTGAGGCCAGCTCGGTCAATGGCCAGCACCATCGCCCGTGGATCGTTCGGGCGCTCGCGATACGTGAGTGCAGATAGGCCAAGGACCATTTGCTGAGAATCGAGCGCACTGAGTTCCGCACTCTCTTCGCCCTCACCAATCTGCCCGGCCAACGCAGAGGACACCAGCGAATCGACAGCAAGCCCGGGCATCTGGACATCGCCGGCCTGAATGGACGTGCGGGCGGAGGCCGTGGCGTAGCTAAATCCGGTTTGTGGAATGGTTTGGTCCGAAAGGAGAACACCTTCCACACCCGCTTCATCCAACGCGTTCATGGTGTTCTGGTCAGTTTTTCCCGATACGAAGGCCACATCGGTATCAGCAGACATTTCGAGTTCTTCCGCCAATGCCTCTGAACTGGAATAGGCCTGTTGGATCATTTCTTCGGCGCCAGCGTGGGTGAGTGCCGTGGTATCAGCATCGTAGATAGGCGTGAGGAACACTTCGGTATCTGCCGTGCCCTCGAAATCGCTGAGTGATGTGGCTAGAGAATCGTCACCATGCGCGAGAGCCGGGTCCACAAACAGCGATACGCCGGGCGTGCTCATTTCACTGACGGATGTGCTTGCTCGCGAGGATTCAGCCGCATCAGATTCCTCGGAATCGGTTGGGGTAGCCGTTGGTGTTGGAGTACTTGCGGGGCCATCCGGTTCGGTAGATATGCTCGCGATGTCCTCCGATAGCGAGGGCTCCAGCAGTTCTTCGGCGGTGTGAGTGACGGGCATGGCCACCGCAGCAGGCATAGGCATGAGCTCAGGAGCGGGTGCCACCACTGCGATCGAGCGATCTGCGAGCCACGTGCCATCGCCCAGCAAGACTTCCACCTGTAGGCCACGTGGCCCCCATGAATCGAACGATCCACTCCACTGCAACTGCTCAGCAGGCACTGTCATGCTGAGCGTTCGTTGCCCTCCCGGAGCGATGCTCTGGGCGGAGGTATCCGTGAATAGGGGGCTCAGGGCACCACCGCCACCCTCCATGAATCTAACGAGTTCTGTGCGAGACATGATCGGTGAGAAGTGACCGGACAAGGACAGGGAGTTAATGTCCAGCGGTTCAGAACTTGGGTTGGATACAGAGACATCAACGTGCAAATCCTCGCCTTGGTCCATCGTGGATTCGCCAACTGAGGTAATTGTGGCCTCCGGTTCGGTCGCCTGTGGCCCAGTAGGAGTTGGCGCGGGGGACTGTGTGGGGGAGGCTTCGCCGTCGTCGTCCGAAATAACCGTGTGTACTACGGTGGCGTGGCTTTCCTCAACTATGGCGCCCAGCGAACCCAACGGGAGCAGGAGCGTCGCGAAAGCCGCGAAGGACCGGCCCACCCTACTCATCCCCGGCGAGGATCGAACGGGCAAGCGCGATGATCCGGCGCTCGTTGGGGTAGGCCAAGCGGGACGATGCGCGATCAATGCGTACCCACTCCACCTTTTCCGCCTCACGATCGGGATCATTCTCCACGGTTAGCGTGCCATAGAGGGCTTCCAACAGGAAATGGTGGACAACTTTGTGTACGCGGCGATCTGTTCCGGAAAACCAGTAGTCGATCGAAGAAAGGTGGCGAAGAACACGGCCAGTAATCCCGGTCTCCTCAGAGATCTCGCGGATTGCTGCCTCCTCTGCCGTTTCCACTCCCTCAAGGTGACCCTTCGGCAGGCACCACTCGAGGCGGCCACCGCGGTTCCTCCGCGCGATAACGGCAACGTACGCTTGGCCGTTCTGAACGGAAACAATGATGCCGCCGGCGCTTGTTTCGTTCACAACGGGCAACGAATTGCGCCGAGCAGCAACCTGATGGGCGGCAGCGGCGCGCCTCCAGGGCTGGTGCCTGCCAAGTGGCGAGGGCAACGGAGCATTTCTCGACATAGTTCACACTGTAGTAACTGTGGTGCCCGTCCACGTGCCCAGATAGGTTGTATCGTGGCACCCTTAGAGGGTGTCACAACAAGATCTTGGCAACGAACAGGTACAAAGGGCGGCAATGGCAGAGACGAATCGGCGGGCCCACTTGCTGTTCCAAGGCCAGCAAGCCTTTACAAAACTCCCACACGCCATTGATGATCTAGCCACTATCTTCGCAGATGCTGGCCATGAATTGGCACTAGTGGGTGGACCAGTTCGCGATGCCTTCCTAGGCCTTGCCATTCATGACTTTGATTTGACCACATCGGCGCGTCCTTCCCAGACCGAAGAATTGCTTCGGAAATGGAGCAAGACCGTGTGGGATATCGGGCGCGATTTCGGGACGATCGGGGCACACAAGAACGGCCTCACCGTGGAAATCACCACCTACCGCCAGGATTCCTACGAGATCGGCTCCCGCAAACCCGAGGTAGATTACGGGGATTCTCTAGAAGGTGACCTGACGCGGCGCGATTTCACTGTCAACGCCATGGCGCTGCGGCTCCCCGCGAAGGTACTCGTGGACCCGTGCGGGGGGCTGGAGGATCTGGTGGATGGCGTGCTCCAAACGCCGGCCACCGCGCGCCAATCCTTCGATGACGATCCCCTCCGGATCATGCGCGCGGCCCGCTTCACCAGTCAGCTGGGCTTTGATGTGAGCGAAGATGTGATGAACGCCATGGAGGAAATGGCGGAGCGGCTCTCCATCGTTTCCGCCGAACGCGTGCGCGCTGAGTTTGAGCGGCTGATCACGGCGGCGGCGCCTCGGCGCGGCATTGAACTCATGGTGTACACCGGGGTTGCTGACGTGGTGATCCCCGAAGTTTCAACGCTCAAGGACACCGTGGATGAGCACCACCGCCATAAGGACGTGTATGAGCACACCCTGACCGTGCTGGATCAGGCCATCGCGCTGGAAGGCGAAGGTACGGACGATAAGGCGCTCGGGGGAGCGCTCGAAAGCCCGGACCTTGTGCTGCGGCTTGCGGCACTGTTCCACGATATCGGCAAGCCAGCGACGCGGCGCTTTGAGAAGGACGGATCCGTGACCTTCAGGGCGCATGACGTGATTGGGGCGAGGATGGCCGCCAAGCGGATGCGTGCCATGCGCTTCGATAAGCAGACACAAAAGGATGTGGCGCGCCTCGTAGAAATGCATCTGCGTGCCTTCGGCTTCGGGGAGAACAGCTGGACTGATTCTGCCGTGCGGCGCTTGGTGCGGGATGCTGGGCCTCTGTTGGGGCGGCTGCTTCGCCTGATTCGCGCGGATATTACCTCGCAAAATCGCCGTAAGGTACACCAACTCCAGGCGGCCAATGATGAGCTGGCGCGCCGAATCGTGGAGATCGCCGAACAAGAGGAACTCGATGCCATTCGCCCCGATCTGGACGGCGCGGAGATCATGGAGATCTTGGGGCTGAAGCCCGGCCGCGAGGTTGGGGAGGCACGCACCTACATGCTGGAACTTCGCCTAGACGAAGGGCCAATGGATCACGACGAGGCCGTTGAACGCTTGAAAGCCTGGTGGGAGGGCAGGGTGAAGTGAGGCTACTCAATGACCTCAAGGTCCTCGCCCAGAATTCCGGATTCCGTAAGCTCATTGGTGTGCGCCTCGTGTCCCAATGCGGAGACGGCATGTTTCAGGCCGGGCTTGCCTCACTCTTCTTCTTCCGCCCCGAGGCGATGACGGATGCGGCGGGCGTTGCCGCGGCCTTAGTGGTCATGCTGCTGCCATTCTCAATCGTTGGCCCGTTCACCGGGCCATTCCTTGATCGCTGGCGGCGCAGGCAAGTATTGCTGTACGGGAATCTGATTCGTGCAGGGCTTGTTCTTCTGGCAGTGGCGGCCGATCAGCTGTACGGCGACGGCCCGGTGATCTACACGCTTGCGCTGGTGATTCTTGGGCTCTCCCGGTTCATGCTGGCTGGACTGTCCGCCGGCCTGCCCATGGTGGTGGGATCGAAGGAGCGCCTTCTCATGGCGAACTCGGTTGTTCCCACTCTGGGTGGGGTGGCCACTGCTGTTGGCGCCATCTTCGGCTTCTTACTCCGCCTCTTGCTCCCCGAAGGTGCTTCGCAGCAGCTGGCTTCCCTTGTGGTTGCCTGCTTGCTCTACCTTGGTGCCTCCGCCGTTGCCCGGATGTTGGGTAAAGATGAGCTCGGGCCTGAAGCACCCGATAGCGGCTCCTCTCTTGGGGCACAGGTGAAGCAGGCGGCCATGGATTTGGTTGACGCCGTGCGCTACCTCGCCAAGCGTGGCACTCCTGGGCTGGCTCTTTCCACCATGGCCCTGCACCGCTTCGTGTATGGCATGCAGCTCATCACGATCATCCTTGCCGGGCGGAACTTGCTGGTGGACCCGCTCAACGCCAACGCCGGCATCGCGGCGTTCGGCACGCTCATGGGCGCGATGGTGGCCGGTCACGGTGTTGCCGTTGTGCTCACGCCGATTGCTCACGAGAAAATGGCGCCGTCCCAGTGGGTTGTCCTGTGCCTGATCAGCGGGACTCTGGGTCAACTCTTCATCGTATTCTCGCATCAGCCCGCTATATTCGCGGCCGGCATGTTCATCTTTGGCATCGGGGTGCAGGGCGCAAAAATCGCCGTGGATACGATCGTCCAGTCGGACACCGCCGATGCATACCGTGGGCGCGCCTTCTCCATCTACGACGTCTTGTTCAACGTGGCCGAATGTCTGGCGGCTGGCCTCGCAATCTTCATCCTTCCGGATATCGGGTGGTCACGCCCGGTCCAAATTAGCCTCATCGTGTTCGTATGGATCGTGGCACTTGGGTATCGCCACCTCGTTCGGGGCTTGGGGGATCAGCCGCGGGTGGTCGCGTAACATCGGGTGTCAACGCCCCGGCAGGAGTAGCCTTATGCTCAAGTGATATCGGGCGGAAGGTCAGATCGTGGAGAAAGTGCAATACGCTTGCGAGAAGTGCGGCAACCAGCATTATCGGACTGATCAATTCCAAGCTACCGGCGGCAACTTAGCCAAGCTGTTCGATGTGCAGAACAAGCGTTTCATCACGATTATTTGCACGAACTGCGGGTACGCGGAGCTCTATTCATCCGCAACGGACAGCGGCATGAATGTGCTTGATTTCCTGATCGGGGGCTAATCGATCCAAGCCGTGTTGCGCGATGAGTGCGTGCGAGAGGGGTTCGCCGTCGTCGTCCCAATAATATCGAACGACGACGAAACCGCCCCACCACGTAAGCCAGCAGCTACCGCTCGATGTCCCCTCGAATGAAGGCCTCAACGGACTCGCGCGCTGTGTCATCATCGCGCTGCTCCATCGGGGACTTCATGAGGTAGGAGGCCGCGGAAAGCAGTTCGCCGCCGATTCCGCGGTCCAGCCCGATCTTGGCGGCGCGCACGGCATCGATGATGATGCCGGCGGAGTTGGGTGAATCCCAAACCTCCAGCTTGTATTCAAGCGAGACGGGCGCATCGCCGAAGTTGCGGCCCTCGAGGCGGACGAATGCCCATTTGCGATCGTCCAACCAGGCCACGAAATCGGAGGGGCCGATGTGGACGTTGTGCGGATCCAGCTTCTCATGAAGGTTGGACTGAACAGCATTCGTCTTGGAGATCTTCTTGGATTCGAGACGCTCGCGCTCCAGCATGTTCTTGAAGTCCATGTTTCCACCAACATTGAGCTGGTAGGTGCGGTCCAAGGTGACGCCGCGATCCTCGAACAGTTTGGCCAGCACGCGGTGGGTGATAGTGGCCCCGATCTGGGACTTGATATCGTCCCCAACCACAGGAACGCCAGCGGCGGCGAACTTATCGGACCATTCTTTGGTGGACCCGATGAAGACGGGCATGGCATTGACGAACGCCACCTTGGAATCTATCGCGCACTGCGCGTAGAACTTGGCCGCCTGCTCGGAGCCGACGGGAAGGTAGGAGACGAGGACGTCCACCTTCTTATCCTTGAGTACCTGAACAACATCAACCGGAGCTGCGGGTGATTCCTCCACCTGCTCTTTGTAGTACTTGCCGAGCCCGTCCAATGTGTGGCCACGTTCCACGGATACACCGGTGGGAGGAACGTCCGCCAGCTTGATCGTGTTGTTCTCCGAGGCGGTGATGGCCTCCGCGATGTCCACGCCCACCTTCTTGGAATCAACGTCGAAGGCGGTGACGAATTCCAGATCGCTCACGTGATAATCGCCGAACTGGACGTGCATGAGTCCCGGGACAGTGGCGGCAGGATCTGCATCTTTGTAATACTCAACCCCTTGAATAAGGGATGAGGCGCAGTTGCCAAGCCCCACGATTCCAACGCGGATCTTGCTCATGTGTTCTCCTTAAGAGGTCACGGGTGGTCTGTGTTGACCATGTAGCCCGATGCCGGGGCGCCCTGTGAGGTGCCTTTTGGGGCTTCCTTCTTGGGCTGGCGGCGCGTGCGCGAGGCTTTTGGAGTGTTTGTGGCGCGCTCGTTTTCGATCATGCGCTCCAGCCAAAGCACCTCGGCACTGACTTGGTCCAAGCCGTGCTGTGCAAGCTCGGTGACATACGCATCGGCATGGCGGGCAGCGGTGTCCGCCCACAGGGTGAGTGCCTCGCGGCGCTCAAGCATCCGTGCGTACCTCCCCTCGAGGATTCGTAGCCTAGTGGCCGAATCCGTTGAGGAAAACATGGTGAACCGAACATCGAACGTGCCGTCCTCCCAATCTGAGGGGCCTGCAGAGGACAGCTGGTTATCGAGGTACTCGTGGCCCGTACTCGAAATCGAGTAGGTAATGCGCTTGCGGCGCGTGCCGGGGATCTTGGGATCCTCGTGAGATTCGATTAGTCCGTCCGCTTCAAGCCGCCGCAGCGCGGGGTAGAGCGAGCCATAGCTCAGTGTTCGGAACGTGCCCAAGGAAAGGTTCAGTGCTTTACGCAACGCATAGCCATGCTGCGGTCCTTGGGACAAATAGCCAAGAATCGCAAGGTTGAGTACCTGAGAGCGTGGTGTGCTGGTAGGCAAGAGAGCTTCCTTAGACGGTCATGTTGTATTGAGGATATATCGAACTGATATATCTGTCATCCTTTTTGTTGCCGCGGTGTGTCCGTGACCATGGGTAGAACACCTCTATCGTGACACACTTAGCGGAAGGAACAATCGCGCAGCTCATCCCAGGCGGGGTGATCTGCGGCAGACTTGGGCTTAAGGTTCTCGATGAGGGCAGCACTAGGTGCGTGAGGCGTACGCCTTGCGGCCACGTATGAGAGCCGTAGCGCGGTATGAAGGAATAGGTACGAGGGAAGAAGAAGGCATGGCCGGAAACTCTGGGCACGGACGTGACGCTATCGCAGCACTGCGCGCGGCACGGTCCGGTAAACGTGGCGCGCGTTCGGAATCCTTACCGGTGGATAAGGGTGCCGCTGCGAAGCCGGAAGAGGCGCCCCAGGCACGCGATACGGAATCATCCGGTGCGGGGCCTGCCCATCAGGTTGGTGGACCACACACCCGGAGTTCGGATGGCTCTGCCAGCACGCCTGATACTTTCGGCACGTCCGGTACCCCCAGTATCTCCGGCACCCCCGGCGCGTCCGGCACGCCCCGTGCACTCGAGGAAGATTCTTCTGCCACTGACCCCGTGAATGCCGCCGGCTCTGGGAAACTCCGAGAGCCTTCTGCCGGCCCTGGCTCAGAGAGTTCGTCAGATGCCGCCGGCGGTTCCTCCGGCGGGCAAATGCCGGGAGATCACTCCACGGCAGATCACTCCACCGGCGACCACTCCACGGGAGATCGCCCCGCCGGAGAACCCCCGAACGCCACGCGTCTTCAGGTGAGCACGGGAGCCAGCAAGGCCCCTGCAGGCCTCAAGATACTGGTGGTCATCGCGCTGGGAACGATCGCTTTGGTGGGCGTCAAGCAGGCTCAGGACATTGTGGCCCCCGCGTTCTTCGCCTTGACGTTGGTGCTGACGGTGCGCCCCATCCACAGATGGCTGATCAAGAAGGGCGTTCCGGCGTGGCTTTCGGCCGTGGTGACGATAACTACTTTGGTTGCCACGTTGCTGTCCATCGTTGGCCTCATGGTGTGGTCTCTGGTGGGATTGCCAGAGTTGGTACGCGGATATGCGCCGGCTTTCCAGAACTTGATCCAGCAGGTGATGGACTTCGCCGAGGGCCAGGGCGTCAGGTTTGATCAAGTGACCTCCGATTTCCTCAGTCAGCTCGATTTTGGGCAGGCCGTTGGTGCGCTGACCAACGTGGTGAACTCGGTTTCTTCGATCGGCGGCATCATCGTGTTGGTGGCGCTCGCGCTTCTGTTCATCACGGTTGATACGCAGATACTCGAGAAACGCGCGCATGTGGTGGAGCGCCACGATTCGGTTCTCTACGCGGCCCTGTCCGGGTTCGAAGGCCGCGTGCGCCAGTACTGGCTGGTCTCCACCGTGTTTGGTCTGATCGTGGCGGTGTTCAACTGGGGCGCTCTGATGTTCCTAGACGTCCCCCTGCCCGTCGCGTGGGCCCTGTTTTCGTTTGTCACCAACTACATCCCGAACGTTGGCTTTGTGCTGGGCGTGATCCCTCCGGCACTCCTTGGCCTCCTTGATTCAGGATGGCTTACCGCCGTGTGGGTGATCGTTGCCTATTCGGCATTTAACGCCGTGATTCAGGGTGTTTTCCAGCCAAAGTTCACGGGCGATGCGGTTGGTCTATCCACCACCGTCACATTCCTTTCCCTCATGTTTTGGACGTTCATCGTGGGCCCGCTAGGAGCGATCCTGGCCGTGCCGCTCACATTGTTTGCCAAGGCTTTGCTGATTGACTCAAGCGTGCAGACTCGCTGGATGGAGGCCTTCTTGATTCCGGAAAGCGATGCCCGAAAGAAAGAAGCCGATGGATACTACGATAAAGAAACGCCAGGATCCGACACCTTTATTGATTTCACAGCTCAGGATTCAGAAGAACGCAAGAAGATTCAGCGCACGTTGCGCAGCCTGTCTCTTCGCAGCCTTCGAGGCCGGACGGAGAAGAAGTAATGACGAGTAAGAAATCCGCTGCCGGCGGCAAGCATTCGCAAGGCGGGGGCGCCCACGTGGCGAAGAAGCCCAAGAAGGCCGCGTCCACCAAGGGCAAGTCCGAAAAGGATAAGGCCGCCAACGCCAAGCCTAAGAAGAAGTTCTGGAACTATCCTCGCGATGGCAAAGGGCCGATTCATCGCTGGATTCCGAGCTGGCGCGTTGTTGTGGCTTCCATTTTCGGTGTTCTGGGGCTTGGCGTTGCGGCATTTGCCATTTTGTACGTTGCAACGGATATCCCGGAGCCGGACGAGTTGGCACTGGCCCAGTCCACCCGCGTCTATTACGAAGACGGGGAAAAGGAGATGGGAAGTTTCGCCGATATTGACCGCGAACCGGTTCCGTTGTCCGATTTACCGGATTACGTTGGGCATGCCGTGATTTCGTCCGAGGATAAGAGCTTCTACACGAACAACGGTATTGATTTGCGCGGCCTCGGACGCGCGTTCATTAACAACGCGCGTGGTGGGGCTACGCAGGGAGGGTCTACGCTCACCCAGCAGTACGTGGAACGTTATTATTTAGGGACGACGACGAGCTATGCCGGCAAACTGCAGGAAGCAATCATTGCCCTGAAGATCGATCGCGAGCAGTCCAAGGATGAGGTTCTGCAAAACTACCTCAACACGATCTACTTCGGGCGCGGTGCCTATGGCATCGAGATGGCGGCGCAGCGCTACTTCGGCATTCCCGCAAGCGAGCTAGACGTCAGCCAATCGGCCATGCTTGCCGGCATTATCCCTGCGCCCTCCGCGTGGGATCCCGAGTCCAACCCTGAGCGCGCAGAATCCCGTTGGGAAGGCGTTCTGGGGAATATGGTGTCCGAGGGCTACCTGACTCAGGAAGAAGCCGATGAACTAGAGTTCCCTGAAACCATCAGCTCCGAACTCACCGATGGCTTTGATGGCCCCGATGGCTATCTGCTTGCCGCTGCCAAGAACGAACTGGTGGCCTCCGGCGAGTTCACTGAGGATGAGATCAACACCCGCGGCCTGAAGATCGTCACCACGATCGATGAGGATAAGCAACAAGCCGCAGTGGATGCTGTTGCCACGTTGGCTGATGACCGTCCGGACAACAACTACGTGACCCTGACCTCTGCCGATCCGCGAACCGGTGCGATCTATGCCATGTACGCAGGCGAGGATTACAGGGAACGCGAGAGAAACGGCGTGACGCAGGACCGGGCACAGGCTGGCTCCACGTTCAAGCCGTTCGCTCTGCTGGCACATCTGGAACAGGGCGGCACGCTCTGGGATCGCTACGATTCGCATTCGCCGATGTCCTTTGGATCGATCGAGGTGCAGAACTTCGATGGCTCAAGCCGTGGGAGCATCAACCTTGCTACTGCCACCGCCTACTCCGTGAACACGGTGTACGTCCAGCTCAATGAAGCTGTGGGGCCGGCCGCTACCCGTGACGTTGCAATTCGTGCGGGAATCCCGGAAGAAACCCCGGGCCTTGATGATTCGTTGACCAACGTGCTCGGGTCCGCTTCGCCCCATCCCATCGATATGTTGACGGCCTACAGCACCTTCGCTAATCGAGGTGTCCAGCAGGACATCCACATCGTCAAGGAAGTGTATGACGCCGATGGGGAACTCGTGTACAGCGGAGAGAATGAGGGCGAGCGAGTATTCGAAGAAGATGATATCGATACGCTCAACTACGCCCTTCAAGGCGTGACGGATCCCGGTGCTACTGGTGCCACAGCCTCGGAGCTGGGGCGTCCCGTTGCCGGTAAGACAGGCACGTCATCTGGACCCTGGTCCGCGTGGTTCATCGGGTACATCCCGCAGATGGTGACGTCCGTTGACATGTACCAGATCGGCGAGGACGGCGGCGAAGAGGTCCTGACGCCCTTCGGGTCACTTGCGCCGTACGGCATCGGTGGTGGCTCGTACCCTGCAGACGTGTGGCTTGCCTACATGCAAGTGGCAACCGAGGGCATGGATATCGAGGAGTTCGCAGATCTCCCCGCTTCATCCGGCGTGCCAGCGCCAGAGCCTCCACCAGTAAATCCGGTGCCGGTACCTGAGCCTGAACCCGAGCCAGAGCCAGAGCCTGAGCCGGAGCCGACGACAGATCCGGAGCCGGAGCCGACCACTGAGCCCGAGCCGACGGATAATCCGGAGCCTCCAGAGGATCCCGACCCGACTGACGATGAGGGGAACAATGCTTCCGGCGGAGGGGGCGGTGACAATTCGGGTCAGATAAGTGGCGGCTAGGTGGGATTTCGTCGTCGTCGTTCACATCCCACTCACCACGCGGGTGCGGTTCTACCGGGAGCACTGAAAAACTGAGGTAGCTCGCGGCTCGGAACCGGACTCTGGTCACGGTGCTCGGGCGCCCATCGGAGAGACGTGCAACACTCTGGTAGCGAGCTGGCGTGCGGCCCGCTAAAGTTATGTGATGGTGTTTTGAGGCCACATGCTTCAACATGCCACGCATTGACCCTCCTGTCATGGAAGTCCCATGGCCGTATAGTCCAAAGGAGGTGGGAAAAGCATGCGTGATTACGAGATGATGATCATCATCGATCCGACCGTCGACGATCGCAACCTAGGCGTTTACGTTGACAAGCTGCTTCAGGTTGTCCCTAACGAAGGTGGCTCGCTGGAGAAGGTCGATATTTGGGGCAAGCGCCGTCTTGCCTATGACATTCAGAAGCATTCCGAAGGCACATACGTCGTGGTGAACATGAAGTCCACGCCGGAAACCGCCAAGGAACTCGATCGCCAACTCAGCTTGAACGAAGCGATTCTGCGGACCAAGCTGCTGCGCGTCGAGGCCTAAGGCCAGCAATAGAACTCTAAGGAGAGATCATGGCAGGCGAACCGATCATTACAATCGTTGGCAACCTAACCGCCGATCCGGAACTGCGTTACGTCAGCTCCGGAACTCCTGTCGCGAGCTTCACCGTGGCATCCACTCCCCGTACTCGCAACCGCCAAACTGATCAGTGGGAAGATGGCGAACCCATGTTCGTCCGCTGCTCAGTGTGGCGCGAATATGGTGAGAATGTTGCTGAATCCCTCACCAAGGGAATGCGGGTTGTTGTCACCGGCCGTTTGACCGTACGTAGCTACGATTACAACGGTCAGCAGCGCACCTCCATCGAGATGCAGGTTGACGAAGTTGGCCCATCGCTGCGCTATGCGCGCGCACAGGTCACGAAGGTCTCCGGCGGCGGTGGCGGGCAAAACCGCGGCGGCAATCAAGGTGGTGGCCAGCCCCAGCAGGGTGGCCAGGGCCGAGTTTCATACGATGCGCCTCAGGGCGGGTCTTCCTATGATCCTTGGCAGCAGGCACCCCAAGGTGGTTCCTCGTTCGATGATCTCCCTCCGTTCTAATGTGCTGACGTTGCCGGCGGGACGTTCGCGGTAGTAACAGGCGGGCTAGCGCCGCAACTGAACACACACTTATATCGACTTTTTGCGGCTCACGCCGCACACCTGAAGGAGCTACTATGCCGAAGCCCGTGCTTCGCAAGCCAAAGAAGAAGGCCAACCCGTTGAAGTCGGCCAAAGTCCAGAACATCGATTACAAGGACACCGCAACCCTGCGGAAGTTCATCTCCGATCGCGGCAAGATCCGCGCCCGGCGAGTAACCGGTGTTAGCACCCGCGAACAGCGCAGGATCGCCAAGGCAATCAAGAATGCCCGCGAAATGGCTCTGTTGCCGTACTCGAGCTCTGCTCGTTAAGGAGGAGTAATTCTATGAAGCTCATCCTGACGCACGATGTGTCCGGCCTCGGTGAAGCAGGCGAAGTTGTTGAGGTCAAGGACGGCTACGGCCGCAACTTCCTCATCCCTCGCGGCTACGCCACCGCTTGGACCAAGGGTGGCCAGAAGCAGGTTGACCAGATCAACGAGTCCCGCCGCAAGCGCGCCATCGATTCCCTCGAGGACGCCAACGCTCTGCGCGATGCTCTCGAAGCTCAGGCCGTTACCGTGACCAAGACCGCCGGTGAGAACGGCCGTCTCTTCGGCGCCGTGACCTCCAAGGACATCGCTTCGGCCGCATCTGAGGCCACCGGCAAGTCCGTTGACCACCGCGCCATCAATGTTGCCACGGCCATCAAGTCTGTTGGCACCTACAAGGCCACCGCGAAGCTTCACACCGATGTTTCCGCGAACCTGACAATCGAAGTAGTTGCTGCCTAACGTGCAGTGACGCAGCTGCCGTGAAGTCGCGGCGCCCTTAGTGGCGCTGTGGTGCTGGTGGCATGGGCCGCCCATGGCCAACGATGAGCTCTTGCTCAACGTTGGTGGTGGGCGGCCTTCTTTGCATTGGGGCTGGCCTATTTCCTTGAGCTGTTGCCCCTCGGGCATCTCTGCCCTCGCGTCGCCGTTCTGGGACGGCATCTGAACCACACGTATAGCGCCTGGTGACCACTTATGGCGCTTGTTGACCTGTTATACCTTGTCTCCAGCCGCAGCAAGTGGTCCATTGTGAGCTTAGGTCTCAGAGGGGGCGCTTAGTTGGCGGAGCACTGTTGAGTAGTTGCGAATCTTGTGCAGGGATACCCTGCCGGTGACCTCCCTCTCTTTCTGCGGTGATCGTGGCCTCGGGTGTGGTCTGGGCCATGCTGCAATAGGGTGGTCCAGTAGAGGGTTTTCCTCGTGTTGATGCCGTTCGAGGGGGCTGTTTTTGTTGGTGTGGTTGGTGTTTGTGGGTGTGTGATGGGGGTCATGGGGTTGTGGTTTGTGTTTGGTGGTGGG
This sequence comes from Ancrocorticia sp., assembly GCF_052089425.1. Lineage (NCBI taxonomy): Bacteria > Bacillati > Actinomycetota > Actinomycetes > Actinomycetales > Actinomycetaceae > Ancrocorticia > Ancrocorticia sp. The sequence continues at coordinate 24,127 of NZ_JBQCZW010000033.1, forward strand.
GG
>NZ_JBQCZW010000034.1:0-3948 GCF_052089425.1 Ancrocorticia sp.
ACTGGATGCGGATGACCTGCTGGCCGTCAGCGTCACTGACCTCTTGGGTGATCTGCAGTTCTTCATCCTCGCGATACCCGATCGTCTGCCCCGGCAAGAGGAACGAATCCGAGCTGATGATGTAATCAGCGATGTTCGCCAGCATGGCAAACACATCCTCCTCGCTATGCGTGGAATCCAGCACCTCAAGGTCCAAATGCCCGAACAACGGCAGGCCGAGCGTGCGGCCATGCACCAGATCGGGGTGGAAGATCCTCACGGCTACCCACAAGGGAAGCGGCGCTTGGCCCTCGGTGAGAGAGTTCGCCAGCTCGGTGACCATCTCGGGCGGCTGAACAACGCCCAGCTCACTGCGGAACACACCAACCGCGGCTTCCTCACGCATGAGGGCATCCATCACCTCAGTCATGACGATATGGGCGCTCACCATCCGCTTGCGGCGCTTGACCTCAGGTAAATCCGCCGGACTCTGCGGCTCAGCCACGGCAGCCTCGCGGAGCGGAGCGTAGCAGCTGACCGCGGCATAGAAACTGTGCTCGGGAAGCTGGCCGCCTTCAACGGGAAGCTGGCCGCCTTCGGGAGTCACCATGACCACCACATCATCGATCTCAAACTGCAGAATCCGGCCTGCAGGGCTTCCCTTGCCCAAGGCCCCGGCCGGGATCTCGTTCCATTTGGGATCGATCTGTTCGTTCCAGAGCCCACCGATTCGGGCCACGGCGGCATCAACATCGATGGGTGCCGTGTACAGCGCAGCAGTGGAGAGAAACTCCGGAGCCAGAGGGTGGAGTGATGACAAGGGGAGCTGTTCGCTCATTCGTTCTCCTCAAAATAAAAGGGCTGGGTGGCGCGAGACGACAGCAGCATTCTCGCACCACCCAGCTATTAGGTAAGGAATCCGATGATCCCATCCGCTCACCTCAGTTGGGTCGGATTGGCCTTACCCGCGCGCACAACCGGATACCGGTGGCGCAAGCTTCAATTGTGACGTGACTTCTTGAACCTAGTGTATGCAGGTTACGTGTGCGGTGCCAATACTGCCCACGGATAGGACGTTCTGCCCACAGCTCACCCATGAATGCAGCTGTGCCCACCCTTTAGTCCCGGGAAACAGGTCCCCGCAGATCCATGAAGTATGGACCTTTGGCGCGAAGCTCCTGATGGTACATGTCCTTCCACTGGCGCCACGGTTCCTTGGACAAGTAATCGTTGGTGAAGCGCAGATCCTCCGTCACTTCGGTGACGCAGAACAGCGGGATCCTGAGATCGGTGACCGGCGCCAACCGCTCACATTCGGCGATCACCAAGCCTTCGTTCTGGCCACCGAACACGTCAAACTCCCACCCGTCCTCGTCATACCAGAGCGAGTGCCGGTTCTTCAGGATCACGTTAGGTGAACGGCGGATGATCTGATCGGCCACCGCGATGTCCACTTCCGATTCCATCTCGTAGCGCTCGCCGCCCCCAGCAGGGGACTTGACGGCGATCCACGCCGAAACCTCATCGCCCGCATCTTTCATGAGATCCGCCAACAACCGGCGCTCGTAGGCACCAAGGAAATCGACCGAATCGTCAAACGGCGGCAGTTCGGCGCTCCGCCCAGGGAATGCCAAGCGCATCCGCACGGCGTACCCATCGTTCGCGAACAGATAGGCTTGCACGATCACCTGATGGGATCCATGCATCGCCACCTCTGGAGGCAGCCTCTCCACGAAGAACTTACGCTCGAACTCGAAGTTCAGAGCCTCGGTATCCGGTAGCTCACTCATGCCTCCACAATACGAGAGTTCGCCGCACCGTATCCAGAGCCCGCCGCCGTGTTCGTCCCGCCATTTCCACGCTCACGCCCAAGCCACCCGGACCGCCGCCCGTGCTGCCCGCAGCACCCCGACACCCCGCCGCCCGTGACACCCAGTGGACACGGCTGGAGCACTCACCGCCAACCAAGGCAGACTGAGCCTATGGCTCGCGATTTACCAACTGGCACCGGCGTCGTCGTCGCCGCTCAAACTCTCGGCTCAACAGTCCGGAAAACCCAACTCGAACTCTCCCTCCGACTCTCGGGGATTCGGCGCCAACCGGTCCTCCTCAAGCGCGAAGATACGCAGGTGGGCCGCTCTTACAAGGTGCGCGGGGCCTATAACGTGATCTCGGGGCTATCGGAGGAGGAACGCACGGCGGGCGTTGTGTGTGCGTCCGCAGGCAATCACGCGCAGGGCGTTGCGTTTGCGTGCCGGCAGCTGAAGATTCACGGGAAGGTGTTTCTGCCCTCCACCACCCCGCGCCAGAAGCGCGCCCGGATCCGCGATATTGGCGGGCCGTGGATTGAACAGATCATCGGCGGCGCCACATTTGATGAGGCCTCCACCGCGGCGAATGATTATGCGCGCGAGAACAACGCCACTTACGTCCATCCCTTCGACGATCCGCAAACGATCGCCGGGCAGGGCACCGTTGTCAAAGAAATCTTCGAGCAGGCAAGTGAACCGCCCACAACCGTCGTGGTGCCCGTGGGCGGGGGCGGCCTGCTCTCTGGCACAGCGATCTGGCTGCGCGAGTTCCATCCAGAGGTCCGCATCATCGGCGTGGAACCGGAGGGAGCCCCGTCCATGAAGGCGGCGCTGGAGGCCGGTGGGCCCGTGACTCTCGAATCCATTGACGGCTTCGCCGATGGCACCGCCGTGGCGCGCGTTGGCAACCTGACCTACGAGATCACCCGCGAGCTTGTGGACGACATCATCACCGTTCCCGAAGGCGCCATCTGCAGTGAGATGCTGGACCTGTATCAGGTGGAGGGCATCATCGCCGAACCCTCCGGCGCCCTCGCGAGCGCAGCCGTGGCCCGCTTCCTGCCGGATCTGCCCGAGGGGCCGATCGCCTGCGTTGTGTCAGGCGGCAATAACGATGTGTCCCGATACGACGATATCGTTGAGCGCTCGCTCGTCTATGAAGGCCTGCGCCACTACTTCCTCGTCACGTTCCCGCAGGAACCCGGGGCGTTGCGCCACTTCCTGGACGATGTGCTGGACGATGGCGATGACATCATCCTGTTCGAGTACACGAAAAAGAACAACCGCGAAACCGGCCCGGCGCTCGTAGGAATCGAGATTGTGGAGTCCATCCACCTCACGCCCCTACTCGCCCGTATGGCCGAATCCCCGCTCGATATCCAAAAGTTGGAGCCGAACTCCCCCGTATTCTCCTTCCTCCTGTAAGTTTTTTGGGACGACGACGGCGAAGCCCCTCTTAACCGCGGCCCGCGCCACATCCACGTGCAGCACGTGAGGCGCAAAATTCCCCGGTACGATACGTCGTGGTTGACAGTTAGTGGGACAATCCGGCTAGATTGAGGCCGGCTAGGCAAAGGATACTGATGAAGATTACTCAACTAATCGCGAGCACCTACATGAGGTTCTCCCGATGGACGTTCGTTCATGAGGATATCCCTGCCAAGGCCGTCATTATCGGGGCGCCCCACACCTCCAACTGGGACGGCTTCCTCATGGCTATGGCCTTTTGGAAGATCGGGCGCCCGTTCAAGTTCCTCATGAAGGATGAATTCCTTAAGATCCCTGTCATCGGGCGCTTCTTCGTGGCCATGGGTGGAATCGCCACCAACCGGCGCAAACACACGGGGCTTGTCGGGTCTCTCGTGGAAACGGCGCAAAAGCAGGACACGTTTACGCTGATCATCGCCGCGGAGGGCACGCGATCGCCCGGCGAATACTGGAAGTCCGGGTTCTACAGGATTGCCCTTGAGACGGGCCTGCCCGTGCAGCTCGGGTTCATTGACCGGCGCAATAAAACCTACGGGTGGGGCGGCCACATCTGGTTGACCGGGGATGTGAGCGCCGATATGGACAAACTCCGCTCCTTCTACGATGGAAATGTGGGCCACCGCCCCGGCAATGAAACTCCTCCCAAGCTGCGGGCCGAAGATGATCCGGG
>NZ_JBQCZW010000034.1:4048-8243 GCF_052089425.1 Ancrocorticia sp.
ACTCCGGCCGCCTGCCCATCGCCCACTCCGGCCACCAACGGAATCGTCTGCTTCAGGCCCCATTCGCGAGAGATCGTGGGGTCTATTTCGCCCATCACGTCTCCGGGCTTGACGAGGTCACTCAGCTGTTCGCGCTTAACTCCTCCGATAATCATCAACCCGGGATCAAAATCCTGCGCGGCGATGTCAAGCATGCCAAGTGAATCCGCCGCGCCCACGGACGTCACCCACTTGCCGGTGAGCTTGAAGGTGAGGTAGCCGTGGACCTCGACGATCTTGTCTGCCAACCGCAGCGAATCTGGCTCGTGCTTCTTCAGCCATGCGAGCTTGTAGATGGCCAGTGCGGTAGCGGGCGGCTTTCCCGAAAGTGCATGAATCGCCGGGTTGCCGATGTTGGCCACCTCCTTGGCAGCGCGTCCGTCCATCCACGTGAGCCCATCGCGCAGAGGATTCCCCTCAATATCGAAGGGCGCGAACGTCTCGCGCTGATGCGTCATCCCCATGGCTGCGATGCGATCGCGATCCGACGGCTTGAGGGCGGCAACGGCCTCCCCCACCGATTCGTTTGTGCTAGTCCACCACTCGAGGGGATCTTGTTCGAAGTAGCTCATCTGCGGGGTTTTCAGCTGGAGCTCCCTGCGAGCCGAGGCAAGAACATTGCCCTCTGGATCAACGATGATCGCTTTGGTTGCGGTAGTGGACGTGTCGATTGCAATGACCAATGGTGAATCAGTGCTCATGATCTACTCCTAGCGTGACTATGTATTCAACGATTCGCCCGCGTGCGCCCTCGCACTCACGGGTCAAGCAGCCTGAACATCACCGCCGAACTGTCCTCGATGGCAGCAACGCCAAACACGCGGTATCGAGATGTCCTCCGTGCCGCACAGGCTGGCTAGCTGTCACTTTACCTCAGGTTGTGACACAATAGTGACGCCAAACACAATGGCTATATAGCTCCCGAATACGGCGACTAGACATAGTCTCTGGTAGCTCAATCCATGTGAGGAAGGAATTTCACGATGCATGCTCTCACCTTTTGGGGAGTCCAAGATCTGAGGTACGAAGAGGTACCGGATCCGGTACTCGATTCACCGGATAACGTCATCATGAAGATCAAGGCCGTGGGCGTGTGCGGGTCTGATAAGAAGCGCTACCGCAAACTCGGCCCCTACATTCCAGGCAACGTGTGGGGCCATGAGTTCTCTGGCGAAATCGTGGAGGTTGGCGCGAACGTCACAAGCGTCAAGGTGGGCGACCGCGCGGCGGCCATCGCCGCCATGACGTCTGAAAAAAGCGCAGATCACCCATCTGGGCGCCCCTCCCAAGATCCGAATCTTTCGGCACTCGGCGCCTTAGTACCCGGCGGATACGCCGAATACATCCAGCTACCCGAAAAGAACCTCGCCCCTATGGACCCGGCGGTCAGTTTCGAAGAAGGTGCCCTCATGGAGCCCACCGCCGTGGTGCTCCACGGTCTTCTCCAGACCGGACTGCAGATGGGTGATGATGTGGGCATCGCCGGCGCGGGCGGGCTCGGCCTACTCGCGGTGGCATGGGCCCGAGCGTTTGGTGCCAAGAACATCTATGCCTTTGACATTCGGGACTCCCAACTCGAGTTGGCCCGCGCGATGGGGGCCGATGTAGCGGTTAACACCTCCGGGCGCCTACTGCACGAAGTGATAGCCGAATACGGCGAAGGTGTGGACTTGGCCGTCGAATCTGCCGGCGCCCCGGACACATCCGCGCAAGTTCTCGGCCTGCCCAAGCGCGGAGGCGAAGTGGTGTACATGGGTATCCCCTATGCGGATATCACAATGCCGCGGCTCTACTTCGAACGTATCGCCCGTTACGAGCTGACCATTCACGGCACGTGGAGCTGCGTCTCGGCCCCATACCCGGGTGCAGAATGGTCCAACGCGCTTGAGATGCTGGCCAACAAGCGCATCAACATTGAGCCCGTCATCTCCCACAAATTCAACCTCAGTGACGGCCCTGAGGTCTTCAAGAAGCTGATCGAAGAGCCCAATCCCTACAGCAAGGTGATGTTCTACCCCGAGGAAACTCAGTAGCCGCCATTCGTCTTGACTGGGGCGCAGCTGCGGCTTTGCAGCTGCGCCCCAGCACTGTATATGGCAATCGGTCTGCATATATCCGAGCAACGTGCGTATACCGATCTGAAACCTTAAGTAGCATCGGCAACTGCTCATCTCTTAACTGCCCACTTCCGCATGATGTGTAAGCCCTAGCTATACGCACAGCGACTACAACATACGGAACTGAAACACGAAAATGACCGTCGTCGTGCTCACTCGGTGACGGCTGCAACGGCTTCCAGTTCCACGAGCTGATCGTCATAGCCCAGAACAGTCACGCCCATCAGCGTGCTCGGCACGTCATGATCACCGAACGCGTCGCGCACCACTTCCCATGCCGCAACAAGGTCAGCCTGCTGGGAAGATGCCACGAGCACCCGCGTACTGACCACATCGTCGATCGTTACCCCGGCAGCGGCGAGTGCTCGTTTCATCGTCTCGACGCACGCGCCGGCCTGCCCCGCGTAGTCGCCCACCGCGACCGTCGCGCCATCATCATCCAAGGGGCACGACCCAGCTAAGAAGATCAGCCGGGCATCTTTCGGCGCGGTCGCGGCGTACGCATACTCGGCAACATCGGACAGGTTGGAAGCGCGGATCAGCTGCACAGAACTCGACATGCTCCCATCGTCTCAGCTGAAGTGTAGGCACACAATTTCTTGCGACTGCGCCCACCAACATTTGGTCCAACGCATTGTCTAACGGCTTCGAACTGACCCAGCCGACCGTCTCCGCGCTGGAAGCGGGCGACCTTGACCGATCTGGCCTCGCCACCCTGAAGTCCTACGTTGAAGCCCTCGGCGGCACCGTCGAAGTCACAGCCGCCTTCGGCGGGCGGACGCTCACGTTGTCGCCACGTCCATTACACGGTTCCGGTACTCCCTCATGAGTGAAATCCGCCATTTAGACCGAATGAGATCACCGTTTTTGACATGCTGGAATCGATGTTCTTGACACCATATTCCGCTACAAACAGCAACCTTGCAGGAGAGTAAAGTCTTGATCGGCTCGCCTCTGCATCGTCCACCGCGACATCAGTCTGCAGAACGTGCTTCTCAAGGTTTTCCATGACGGCGCGGTGCTCGTGAAACTGTCAGACTTTGATCTCGTCAAAGATCAGACGTCCGCCTTTACTCGTACCCGGACTAAGATGCGCGGAACGATTCGTGATCCGCTGCTCGATGCCTTCAAGAGTTACGGAGTGCTCAACGAGGTGTATGCCGTGTGTTCGGTGCTCTCATACATCTTCACCGAGAGGGAAACGCCGAGTTCGGGTTCGGACAGAGTGAGCCAGATCATTCAGAAGTGCGCGGTTCTTGACCTCAAACTCCGCTACCAGACTGTCCTTAAACTCACCACTGATGTTGAGAGACTTGAAGCAACGCCGACAGACGCGCCTACCTAAACAGTTTCGGGGCTGAGCGGTCCTACCTGTTCGTGAACTTGCGTCGAGTCGGATTCGGACGCCTTCTGATTAACGATGCCGAAGGGTACATGGACGCTAGGCACAGTGTCGGCAGCCGGTTCAAGGTGGGTACGTTGATCATCGAAGAAAATGTGGGGGCGTAGTACTCCGAGGACTGCGGCCTTTTCGATGCCTCCAAGAAAGAAAGCGTCGTTTACTCTCAGCCCCCACGATTGAATTGTCTTGACAACACGCTCGTGTGAGGGTGCGTTTCGTGCCGTCACGATTGAGACATGGACACGTCGGTTGTAGGTCGGGTCATCCCTCTGCCGTTGCTCTTCGATGTCCTGGATTCGGTTGATGCCCCTGAGGAAGTCTGTAAGACGACCTTCGTGCATCGGAATTAGAACATTCTCGGTCTCGTTCTCGTGGAATGCTTCAAGACCGTCGCTCTGCATTATGCGTTCGGACTCGTCGTCCGCGAGCACCCCGTCAAAGTCGAACGCAATTCTCAGGTCCTTTCCCTCCGGGTCTCCCGCGGGTGCGCCAATGACCTGTCCCGCGGCAAAACCAAGGCCTATCGCTTCCCGGACATCCCCAAGGTCGCCAGAGAGGAACAGCGACATACTGAGAGCCTTAATGAACTTGTAGGGGGAGCGACCTTGCATGAAGATCGCACGAGTGATGGGAAGAT
>NZ_JBQCZW010000034.1:8343-19727 GCF_052089425.1 Ancrocorticia sp.
GAAGATCGCACGAGTGATGGGAAGATTGTGAGCCTTGATCGACCTCATCACACGAAGACCAGTTTCCGGGTCGTTCCGCGAAAGAATAATGACTTCAACCAGCGGAGAGTCGGTACGGGCAAGATCATTGAGCGTGAGCAGACGGCGAACGAAAGGGAAAGCTACTCCCGGTTTGAGTTTGTCGTTCAGGTGCTCCTCTTGATAGGCGCGATACTCATCCTCGCCGCGTGCACGGAACACCGCGTCGGACTCGTGGAGATCGAACAGCGCGCTGGACGCGACGCCGACGACCAACTTGTCAGCGAGTTCGTAGGACATCGGCAACCTCTCTTGTTGATTGATCTTCGCTCGTAGTTTAGTCCAGAGTGTTCATGGTGCTCGAGTCTGGCTAGTGTGTAGTGGCACGGAGGTGACTAACCGTGTCAGGTTATGGCGTCTTAGCTGGGGACGCGCCAAATAAGTGGTGGCGCTCGGCGCCGGACCGATGGGTGGAGCCTTTCGGAGGAGTCCGCGCTGGGCTCTGGTATCGATCTTGACCCGCTTGGAATTTCGGGCCGCGTGTGCTGCCGACCCGACGATGAGCGCGCGGGTCGCGTTTCTGCGTCCCTGTGGGGAAGTCTGATGAGGTGTCGTCATGAGGCGACGAGTCCTTTCCAGATGCGGAACCCCCGCACCAATGACATCAGTGCGGCGTCGAGTTCGTTAGGTTGCGGAAGATCATGCGGTCGCGTCACCGCGGTGACGGTGAGACCTTGAGTGAGCACCAACCCGCAGTATTGACTTGAATCAATATCGTCCCTGATCTATACTCGTGGCATGTCTTGGGATGTGCGACTCTGGGAGGACGTTGAGTCGTGGGTTCTGGGGTTAGATGACGTGACCTACAATCTGGTCGCCGCCGCGATCTCTCGACTGGAGACAGAGGGCCCCATGCTCGGCAGGCCGACAGCGGACCGAATCAAGGGTTCCCGGCACCACAACATGAAGGAACTGCGGCCCGGATCGTCGGGTCGTAGCGAGATCAGGATTCTGTTCGCATTCGACCCGAAGCGCAGGGCCATCCTGCTCATCGCCGGAGACAAATCCGGTAGGTGGAAGCAGTGGTACGACCAGAACATCCCGGTAGCCGATGACAGGTTCGATGAGTGGCTAACGAGTGAGGAGGAGTGAGATGAGTACCAAGACGAAGACCACCTCGTGGAGTGATATACGTGCCAAGCGTCCCGTTGACGAGACGGCCGTTGCCGAGCACGTTACTCGCATGGAGGAAGAGGAACGCGCCTACAGGCTTCGTGAGATTCGCGAGGAACAAGGAGTGACGCAGAAGGAACTCGCCGAACGCATGGCACTGACCCAGCCGACCGTCTCCGCGCTGGAAGCGGGCGACCTTGACCGATCTGGCCTCGCCACCCTGAAGTCCTACGTTGAAGCCCTCGGCGGCACCGTCGAAGTCACGGCCACCTTCGGCGGGCGGACGCTCACGTTGTCGCCACGTCATTGATTAGCATGAGCCGTGAAGGTCTCTACAAGGCACTTTCGGCTGATAGCAACCCGACCTTCGCGACAATTGTTAAGGTCTCCGAAGCACTCGGACTCAAGCTACATTTCGGTCCAGCACACTAGAGACCCCACAGGAACCGCTTCCCTTCGCACCCCGACGTTTCCTCCGGCTGACGATCGTGCGTTGGGTCCAGTCGTCGTCGAAAAAGAACTGGCGACACCGGCGCGCTCTCAAGTGCCGACCGCACCAAATACGGACCTAGGTCCGGGGTCCATTCCCCCTCACTACGGAAACGCCCCAAAACATTGGGAAATCAATGAAAACTATTTTCTGCTGAACCGGAAAATTGCAGACGGAGCACCCTGTTGAGCGATACGCTATATCACAAGACACAAGGGGGTCCTGTGAACACGAACGCACCAACACCACAACCAGAGCCCGCCGCACCAGCCAATGATCCAAAGCTCGTGGAACTCAGTACCAGAGCATTCGAAGCTGGACAGGCTCTACACGATTACGTTGCTGGAGAACCAACAACGCTCAAGGCAAGGCCACCGCTGACCTTCGCCGGAATGTCCTTCCAACTTGCCGCAAATGATATTTCAGCCCTCGGGCACCCGATCCGCTTGCACATTTGTGAGCTGACGGCGGGAGAACCAGTATCCGTGAAGGAGCTGGTGGAAAAGCTCAACATGGGCACAACGGGGCAGGTATATCACCACCTACGCACACTGTTGGATTTCGAATGGGTACAGAACGCTGGCCGCTCCAGCTACCGGCTCAACCCAGATCGGGCAGAATCCTTGGCGATTATCCTGAGCGTAATCAAGAAGTAGCTCAACCCCGGACGGCCCCGATAAGCTGCTCGATCATTTTCGGGCCGCCCGTACGAAGGCCATCGTGATGGTATTCGTTGGAGATGAGCGGCTTGAGCCCGCGAATCTGCTTCGCGGTGGCGTAGGAGATCGAATACGGTACGAACACATCGTCAACATATATCCAGGCGGCGGTTGGCACCGTGTTCTCTGCCAGAGCTTCGGGAGAGTAGAGCTGCGGCCAGCGAGTTTCGAACGCCAGAATCTCCGCGGCCTCTGATAGTGGGGCGAGAGCTGGGTCCTGTTCGATCTGCCACGGGTACACGTGTTCGCCGGTGAAGCGGAACCCGTGGCCCTCCCTGCGAAGGTCCGTTTCTCCCGAAGCGCCCGCGCTGGGGGCCGGCAGCACGAACTCCGGGAACTGCCCGCGAACACGCTGAGCACTCCACCTCGTGGCGCCTGTGGATCGTTGAGCATAGATCGATTCGTGGATGAGCCCGTAGAGCGGATTGTCCGCGAAGGATAGAAGCTTACCCACTCTTGCGAGGAACTGGGGCCTCAACCTGCGCTGGCCGCCAACGCTCCACACCGGATCCTCCAACAGGAAATGCAGGTTTTCCAGTCCATAGGAGTGGCCTAGCGTGATCCCGATCTGGCGGAACCGGGCTGGGGTCAGGCGTTCGCCGGTTGAGAGGTGCTCCTCCACATCCGCCAAATGCGAGGCCACATACCACGCTGTCCCTTCATCTCCCGGGTATCTGGCAAAGAATTGCTCGTTCCGCTTGGCCACCTCGCGGTAGGTCAGTTCGTACACCGAATCCGGGTGCTCCGTGAGCGAAGGTAGGCCCGCCGTAATGTAGGCCTCACTCAGGCCCTCGGGGGCTTGGGACAGGTAGCACGTTACGGTGAACCCGCCGAAGCTCTGGCCCAACGCCGCCCACGGCTGATCGCCCTGCAACTCCCGGCGCAGAATCTCTGCGTCTCGCACGATCGAATCCTGCCGGAAGCACGAAAGATACATCGCCTGCGCCTCGGGAGCGCGTACGGCCGCGAGCGCCGCTGCATCCATCGGGTGCGAGTTGCCCGTGCCGCGTTCATCAATGAGTACTACCCGAAAGTTCTCAAGCGCCGTGTCTAGCCACGTACCGATGGGGGCCATGCGCGGGCCAGCAGATCCCGGCCCTCCCTGAAAGAACACCAGCCGGGGATCACCCGCGTGCCCATCGCGCACATATTCACGAGCGAACAGGTTGATCCGATCAGGAATCATCCGCGAGTCCTGATCGGGCGGTAGAAGTGTGCAGGCACCGAAGTAATCCAAGGGCACCGTGAGCCAATGCTCGTACATCGTGTGGCCTTCAATGTGATGCGTTGCAGTGTCCATGCCCTCAAGGCTACTCGGGCCTGCAACTATCCACGAAGGCGCCCCACTACGGTCCAGCCGTTCCGGCGATACGGAAGGTGCCGTCGCCGTCGTCGTCACCAAAACTCATCCCACACTTCGCGGCCAGCGAGGCGCCCTATACCTTGCGGCCCCCAGCAGGCACACTAGAGCCATGAGCACAATTACTTTGTCCAATGGAACAACAATTCCCAAGATCGGGCTGGGCCTCTGGCAGGTTCCGGCCGACGAGGTCCAAGCAAACGTCGAACAGGGCTTGGAAATCGGCTACCGCCACTTCGATGGCGCCGCAGCCTACGGAAACGAAGAAGGTTTCGGTGCAGCCATTCGCGCCACCGATGTACCTCGCGAGGACCTTTTCATCACGACAAAGCTTCAAAACAGCGATCAGGGTTACAACGAGGCCCTAGCAGGATTCGAAGCATCCATGGACCGGCTCGGGCTTGATTATGTTGACCTGTATCTGATCCACTGGCCACTGCCGAAGCGCGGCCTGTACATCGAAACTTGGAAGGCCTTCGAGGAGATCTACAATTCCGGGCGTGCCAAGGCGATCGGCATCTCCAACTTCATGCCCAGCGCCATCGAGGCAGTGCTGGACTCTGCCGCGATTGCCCCGATGGTCAACCAGTTCGAGGCTCATCCCAGCCTGCAGCAGCGAGGCTACGAGGCCGCGAGCCGAAAGGCTGGCATGGCGGTGGAAGCATATTCGCCCATCGGGCACGGGGCGGACATCGCCAACCCCGTGGTGGAGGAGATCGCCGCCGCGCACAACGCCAGCCCCGCACAGGTGGTCTTGGCATGGCACTTGGCTCAGGATCGCATCGTCATCCCGAAGTCCCGCCACCTCGAGCGGATGCAGGAGAACTTCGAGGCCACCAAGCTGGAGCTGGGCACCGAAGATCTCAGCCGCATTGACGCGCTCGAATCCGGAATTCGTCAGAACGCCGATCCGGAAACCAAGAATAGCTAGCGGGGCGCGAGGGGCCGCCGGCTACGGACTGTCCGGCGCCAGTCCCGCTCAGGCCCAGTACTAGTAACAAGGTTACTGGGCCAACCCCGCCTCACGTGGTGAGCAGCCCGTGCATTGTGGGGTTGTGCCGCCTAGCATCATAAGTGGTGGGCGGCTATCGCCCGTGGATCCAACAAGGAGAATGATGGTCAATTTCGCGTACACTGTTGCCGGTTCGGAAGCCACCGGCGGCGCCGGATTTCAGGTAGATCTCAAAACATTCCAGCAGCTCGGCGTTTACGGCATGGGCACGCTCACGTGCATCGTTTCCTTCGATCCGAACAATGACTGGGCCCACCGCTTCGTTCCCGTTGACCCTCAGGTGATCGAGGACCAGATGGAGGCCGCACTGACGGCTCAGGATGTGGATACGGTGAAGATCGGTATGCTCGGTCATCCTGACACCATCGCCGCCGTGTCCAAGGGCCTGAAAACGCAGGACTGGGCGAACGTGGTTCTTGATCCGGTGCTCATTTGTAAGGGGCAGGAACCCGGCGCTGCCCTCGATACTGACAACGCGCTGCGCGAGCAGATCCTGCCGCTGGCCACCGTTGCCACTCCGAATTATTTCGAGGCCTGCACTCTGTCCGGCATGGAGAAACTGGAGTCTGTTCAGGATCTAGCCGAGGCCGCCGAGCGCATCTCCAAGCTGGGCCCTAAGTACGTGCTAGTCAAGGGCGGAATCGATTTCCCCGGTGAAGAGGCAGTTGACGTGCTGTGGGACGGGGAATCCGCCACCGCGTACTCCACCCCCAAGATCGGCCAGCATCGCGTATCCGGCGCGGGGTGCACGCTGGCGGCGGCCATCACGGCCGAGCTGGCCAAGGGCGCACAGATCCACGATGCGGTTCGTGTTGCCAAGGATATGGTAACCGAAGGGATCCGCGCCCGCGTGAGTGCGCACACCCCGTTCGATACCGTATGGCAGGGTGCGTACGTGCCCGAGCAGCCGGCCGGTTCGGTGATTAGCGCTAAGTAGTTTTTGGGCGCCGACGGTTTGTCGACGACGACGGGGAGCGAACTTCGGTTCGCTCCCCGTTTTTGTTCGTCACAATGCTTCACCGCCAGCCCACGACCCACGCTTGACCGCCGACCCAGGCTTCACCGCCAGACCAAGGCCCACCCACCAAAGATCTAGACCAGATCAGCAGCTTTCTCAGCCTACTGCGCCACCTCAGCAAACTTGGCGAAATGCCCCTGGAAAGCAAGCTCAACGGATCCCGTAGGGCCAGAGCGCTGTTTGCCCACGATGATCTCAGCGAGGCCCACTCGCTCCGAATCTTGGTTGTACATATCATCGCGATGAATCAGCAGAACCACATCAGCGTCCTGCTCAAGTGATCCCGATTCACGAAGATCGGACACCATGGGCTTCTTATCGTTGCGTCGCTCAGGATCACGATTGAGCTGAGCCACCGCGATAATCGGGACCTCTAGCTCCTTGGCCAACAGTTTGATGGAGCGCGAAAACTCAGAGACTTCCTGCTGGCGCGATTCCACAGATTTGGCACCTGAGGTCAGCAGCTGGAGGTAATCGATCACGATAATCTTGATGTCATACTGCTGCTTCATACGGCGGGACTTGGCGCGGATCTCCCCCATCGTCAAGTTGGGGGAATCGTCCACAATAAAGGGACTTTGAGAAATCCGATCGAGGGTAACGGCGATGCGCTGCCAATCCTCGGTTTCCATCTCTCCTTTGAGCATTCGGTCAAGGAACACGCGTGATTCGGCGGCCAATAGGCGCATCGAGAGCTCGTTTCGGCTCATCTCCAGAGAGAAGTATGCTGCGGGCATCCCGTTGTGGATAGCTGCCGAGCGGCAGAAGTCCATCGCGAGTGTCGATTTGCCGGCACCCGGGCGAGCGGCCACGATCACCATCTGGCCTGGACGTAGGCCGTTCAGCTTGTTGTCTAGTTCGGTGAAGCCCGTGGGAACTCCCTGAAGGCCACCATCCTGATTCTCATTAGCCTCAAGTTCGTCATACAGGCCGGGAACGATCTCCTCCAAGGTTGCAAAATCGTTCTTTTCGCGCTGCTCACTGATGGAGTACACCTCAGACTGGGCCATATTGACCAACGACTCGGCGTCCGCCCCGTCAGTTGTGTAGCCCAGTTGGACGATGCGTGTGCCAGCTTCCACAAGCGAGCGTAGCTGCGCCTGTTCGCGCACGATCTGCGCGTAATAGCCGGCGTTGGCGGCAGTGGGGACCGTGGAAACCAACGTGTGGAGGTAGGGCAGGCCACCGATCCGATCCAACTCGCCCGTCCGCTTGAGCTCCGCACCAACGGTGACCGCGTCCGCGGGCTCGCCCCTGCCGAACAGGTCAATAATCACGCCATGGATGGTGGTGTGAGCCGGGCGGTAGTAATCCGTGGGAAGGATGATTTCGATGACGTCCGCGATCGCATCCTTGGAGAGCATCATCCCGCCAAGAACAGACATTTCCGCATCGATGTTTTGCGGTGGCGTCCGCTCGAACGATGATCCCGCCATGGCGCCTTCGCTCACTGATGACATGGAATGACTCCTACCTGTTGCCGCCGATCTCCCAGAATAGCCCATGGTTTCGTACGCGGATACCGGGGATCAACAACCTTCAGGAGGGTCGGGCTGGCCTCCGAAAGCCGGGCACGTGGCGGTGCGGATAGTACCAACGGAATATACAAACGCAAGCTGATCGAACAGCTGTTTTGTGGATACACGCCGTCAGTCCTGTGGCTAACCACAGCCGATGATGTGGACAGCGCTCGGGAATTCTCCACTTTCTTGCACCCAGTTGTGCACAGTTGGGGATAACTCTTGGGACACTGGCGTCATTCCGTCCCCAAACTTATCCACAGCTGGGGAAAACTTTTGCTTCCCTTGCGGTGGAAAAATTGCTCAAAGTAATAACCTGAGTCCTCAAGCTGTGATTGAAGTATCGAGCGCCCAAGGAGCCACAACCACTAGGCTGAGGTGGTGACAAATCACCACCAGATCGATCGTGATATTCGACGCCTTGCCCTTCCATCCCTCGGCTCACTTCTTGCCGAACCACTGCTCATCGCCGTTGATTCGATCATGGTGGGACGCCTCGGAACCGTTCCGCTGGCCGGCCTCTCACTAGCCTCCACAATCCTCACCACGCTTGTCGGGCTGTGTATCTTTCTGGCCTATGCCACCACCGGGGCAACTGCGCGACTGTTTGGAGCTGGCAAGGCCAAGCAGGCCTTCCGCCAGGGAATTGACGGCATGTGGCTAGCGGTTGGGCTAGGCATCATTCTCATGGTGCTACTGACGATCTTCGCCCGCCCGTTCCTTGGCTTGTTCGGGCCGGAAGGCGACGTGTTGGAAGAAGCGGTGCGATACCTGCGCTCCTCCGCATTTGGGCTACCCGGAATGCTGTTGGTGCTGGCCGCAACAGGCACACTGCGGGGCATGGGGGACACGAAAACTCCGCTTTATGCCGCAACGGCCGGTGCCATCGCGAACATCCCCCTCAACTTCGTTCTCATCTATCCCGCAGGCCTCGGAATCTTTGGCGCCGGGCTTGGCACAGCCATCGCACAGACTGGTATGGGCATCTGGCTGGCTTCCGTTGTGATCCGGTCGGGCCGCAAGGCCGGGGCTAGCTTCCTCCCCTCCGGTGCGGGAGTACTGCGGTCACTGCGCGATGCTGGCCCCCTCATTATCCGGACAGTCTCCCTGCGTGCAGCGATCCTTCTACAGATCACAGCAGCCACCGGTTTGGGGACCGAGGCACTTGCCTCCAACCAGATCACGATGACGGTATGGAACTTCGCTGCCTACGGGCTAGACGCTCTGGCCACATCCGCCCAAATCCTCGTAGGTCAGGGCCTCGGATCTGCGGACCGCGCACGCGTCAAAACCGTACTGGGACGGTGCCTGAACCGAGGGTTCGTGTACGGGGCGGGGCTGGGAGTTATCATCTTCGGGCTCAGCTGGTTCTTACCCACGCTAGTCAGTGAAGATCCGGCCGTCAGGACCCTCGCCACCCAGTCTCTGTGGATCGCAGCCCTTGCCATTCCCATCGCCTCTGTTGCGTACATGTTGGACGGCGTGCTGATCGGGGCGGGCGATACAAACAAGCTCGCACTCTACATGGTGATCTCGCTAGCTGCCTTCACGCCGGCTGCCTTGGCCGTCATGGCATGGGGTAGCGGCCGGGCCGGGCTGCTCGCGCTCTGGGGAGCCTACGCCGTACTGTTCATGGCCGCCCGCGGCGGCACCATGCTGCTGCGTGTTCGCGGCGACAAGTGGATGAAGCTCGGGGATCATAGGTAGGGCCTAGTACGCCGTCGTCGTCGTTCTATCACAACGCGTGGCGAATCCCACCGTGCCTCTCGCTTACGAACGCACTGGCAAACTCGATAACCTCATCTGGCGCTCACACGGCGGGGTAGGACGCTAGCCGGTGGGCTGCATCCGTTCGCGCAGCTCGCCGTGTCTAGAAAGGTAACACCACACGTGACTGCATCTGATGTCAGTACTATCGCGGACGATTCCGGCCAGTTTGAGGCCACAGAGAAAATCTCGCCGCGTCTAGCCGGCGCCATCTTCGCTACGGCAGTGCTCGCCTTCCTCGGGCTTCTTCTTGAAACCGTTGTGAACGTCCTGTTCCCGGCCCTCATGGACGAGTTTTCTATCGGAATGGGCGATGTTTCGTGGATGACGACCGGCTACCTGCTGGTTGTTTCTGTGATCATGCCGATTTCCGGCTACCTGCAGCGCCGCTTCATGGCGCGCACCCTCTTCGTTACCGCCGCCTGCGCCGTCACTATCGGAGCAATCGTTGCGGCTCTTGCTCCCGTCTATTCCGTGCTGCTGGCCGGGCGACTGCTTCAAGGCATTGGCACCGGAATCGCCACCCCACTCATGTTCACCACCATCCTCATGCAGGCCCCACGCGCCAAAGTTGGCCAACTCATGGGTGTTGGCGCCCTTGTCCTTGGCATCGCGCCGGCACTCGGGCCCACACTTGGAGGAGTGGTCGGTACTTTCGCCAGCTGGCGCGCAGTTTTCTGGCTGACGTTGCCGTTGCTGGCCGTGGCTCTGTGGGTGGGTGTGCGCTGCATCAGCCAGCCGATGCCCACCGTTCGCGAGCCCCTGAGCTTCCTCCAACTTGGCCTCATGGCCGTTGGACTCATTGGACTAGTGCTGGGCGTTGAGAGGATCGGATCCGTTGTCAGCTCCGATGCTCCGTGGGAAAGCTGGGGCGATTTCGCTGTTATCGCTTTGCTCGTGGTGGGGATCGCGGCGTTGCTGACGTTCGCCGTCATTTCGCATCGCTCCTCTACGCCCATCCTCCACCTCGAAGTGCTGGCTGATCGCACCTTTGCGTTCAGCCTTGGCGCCTTCGCCATGCTGCAGTTTGCCTGCTTGGGGCTCGGGTACATCCTGCCCAACTATGCGCAGCTGGCCTTGGGGATGTCGCCTATGGCCGCTGGACTTGTCGGCCTTCCCGGGGCTCTTATCGGCGCGGCATTTGCTCCTCTTGGTGGCATGGTTCTTGACCGTTTCGGGGCACGGCTCCCTATCCTTTCCGGCGCCACGGTAGCCTTCATTGGTGCAGGTGGACTCGCTATCTTCGGGACACTGGGGCAGCTGAGCGTTCTCGCCCTGTGTGGGTTCCACTTCATCTTCATGTTCGGATTCGGGTTGGCCTTCGCCAACACCCAGACCCACGGCATGTCCGGTATTTCTGGGCGGCTTACGGCCGACGCCACCGCCCTCATGAACACCTCGCAACAGTTCTGTGGCGCCATGGCGATGACCGTGTTGTCCACCATCATCGCCGCGGGGCAACTTGGCCTTGAGCCTGGCAGTGCAGCGTTCCGCGCCGGAACACACAGTGGATCTTCCACTGGATTTATAGTGGTTGCTGGGGTTGCGCTGGTGGCTCTTGCTTGTGAGTGGATGGCAATGAACCGGGCCAAGGTAGCTGCCGCGGCAGAGTAGCCTACCTGCAGCCACAGAGCAGCCCACGCAGAGCGACAGCGATTGAAAGGTGCCCGGAGAGACGGTGAGTCTCTTCGGGCATCTTTGCATGTCGCGGTGATGTGTGACGGCTGCTGTCACGAATGACCACCTGTACGTCATGAGCCGAACTAGGTTCATGGTCCGATGGAACCAGAGTTCCTCGGAGCTCGGAGCATTCTGGACACGGGTCCGGTAAACAACTCGTGGGACCCGAGCCGTGCCAGGGCGCCGCATCGTTCCTAGCACGCTCGTGACTCGGTCCCTCAGAAAACTTGTCACGTTGTGCCTCAGAAAATTCCAGACTGAGCCGATCGGTCCGGCTGTGCCACAGGGAATGTACAAGAGTGAGTGAATACGCTGCGAGATAGGCAAAACCACGAGCGATGCCGTACAACACCGCCATTCGCGGCATTCACTCACTCCCGCGGCATTCACTCACTCTCGCTGAACTGGCTCACCCTCCATATCTCTGGCGGCTCGTCAAACGCATCGCGGACAGTGCTGCTAGGACTGCTGCTAGTACTGGTGAGTGTCCGGCCATGTGTAGCGGGACCGTCAGGGTACTCGTCGTTCTAGGTGGTTCTGTTGACTGGTAGGTGGTTCTCGGGCTGGGTGGGATAGTCGCGTGCGCGGTGCCTGCGCCGTAATGGTCGCCACGTAACATGTGGTGTG
>NZ_JBQCZW010000035.1:0-19659 GCF_052089425.1 Ancrocorticia sp.
GCCCGCGTATCGGGCCGCCAGCTCAAGATCTCCGAGGATCGTGGCCCGCGCCGCGATGATCGTAGGCCCCGCTCCTCCGGTTCAGATCAGGCCGGCCACGGGAAGAACTACGTTGGGGATCGCGACCGCCGTTACCGCGACGATCGCCGCAACGATCGCTTCGGGCGCCGGTAAAATCTAAAACGAGTGACGACGACGGGGCGAATCCTACGTACGGAACGCTCCGTCGTCGTCCACTACCATTCGTGAGCGTCCAGAATCGGCTGGGCGAGTAGCTTATCGGCGAGGAGATCATCATCGCTGCCGACTGTAGCGAAGGCGACATCGAGTGGTGAAGAGAGAAACCATGAACGGTCTTCAGGCCACAAATAGCTTAGCTCGATCGAAAAGACATCGCCCCACCGCTGAGCGATCGGTCCGAACAGACCTTCCTTCAATGGCGCTGAGAACATCACGTAATGAAGATCGCCTGCCAGATACCACGTGCCCTCGGGCTGGTTGAACCCGTAGTGCACTCCCCAGTCCTGCCGCGGAAAGTAAGCATAAACGGCGAAGCAACATGGGGTCTCTGGGTCGATCGATTCTAGAAGAATATGGTCGATAACCTCTTGTTGAGCATCGGAGGGCGGATCATCATTGCAATCGGGTGCCTGAAAGGGCACTTCGGCCCCCGGCACCGGTACTGTACCAGACGGAAGTATTCCGACTCGGCGAGCGTAGCCCTCTGGAAGAATGCCCATAGAACCACGCAACCATTGTGAAAACCAGATGGCCTGACCTTGGTCAATCCGTTCGATCATGGTCACACTGTAGCCGAGTATAGACCGATTTTCACGGGAAAGCGACTCTTTATCCCTCGCTGTAGTACCTCGAATCGTCCTTGTTAGCGAGGCAGTCCTGCTCCGATCAAGTTCAGAGCAGAGTACTGTATTACGGGTAACGTCGAGCCTCGCCTGCGTAGGCGGGTTCCTGTCGTCGTTCCCTACCATTCATGAGCGCCCGCAAGGCGAGGAGAAGATTATTGTTTGATTTTCTTGACAATCCCGTCTTCACTCTCATTCTCTTCGGCATGGTAACAGTTTGGTTCTTAGGGTATTCGATTGCAGAGATGCCTAAAGCTCGAGATAAAAAGACGGGGAAGCAGAGGGGCCTGTACCAACGCTGGAGCCTTGCAAACCGTGATACGCGTTGGATGTTCATTGGCGGGTGCGCTGCAGCGGTTGTGACCATTATGTCGGCTTTGGAACTCCTTGGCCTCATAACAATAACTGGTCCTTGAGCAGCAAAAACTCCAGCTAGTCCACGAAATCAGTCAGCCTGAGGCGCCGGGAGTTTTCTCCCACGCCTTGGGCTGATTTTGTTTTCAGATCATCGAGAGAATCGGATCCTGCCCTCACCTGACATCCGGACAGGCCGTCCAGCTCACCATCGGCGAAAGCCGCAGCAATCTCTGCAGCCTTGCCGGGATCCACCCACTCGGTCCGGCCCTCGTGCATCTTCGCGCCCTTGGTCATATCCGTGTACACAACGCCCGGCGCCAGTTCGAGCACCCGCAGGCCCTCGTCATAGCCGGCCATGTGAAGAGAACCTCCCAAGCGCATCAGCGCCGTCTTGGACACGTAATAGGCGGAGGTGTTCGGGCGGTCCTTGATCGCCGCCCCCGAAGAGAGATCGATGATTCGCCCGCCACCGCGCTCCAACATGCCGGGTACGAGAGCGTGCTGGATGAGGAAGGGAGCGCGCACATTGACCAACTGCGTGTACCACCAATCCTCCGGATCGGCCTCCCACGGTCTCTCCTCGCTGCCGAATACACCGGCGCAGTTGACGATCATATCCACACCGCCATCGGCCGTGATGATCTCAAGCATCTGTGCCAGGCGATCACGCTTTTCGAGTAAGCATGCGAGTGTGCACACGGAGGCGCCCCGCACCTCACATTCGGCCGCAGTGGCCTCAAGGGAATCTTGAGTTCGCGCCACAAGGGTCAGGGACCGGCCGGGCTTGGCAAGTTCGATTGCCAAGCGCTGGCCGATCCCACGCGATGCTCCTGTGATAAGAATGCGTTCTGCTGCTGGAACTGTGTTCATAGCCTAACGCTACCTCAGCTGCGCAGCTGCGCCCCCAACTTCTTACCTGTTTGCTTGATGATCTTCTTGCGAATGCCAGCCGTCTCCTCGGCGCTCAGCGTGTGATCGCCGCGTACCCGCAGTGCGTAGGCAAGCGATTTCTTGCCCTCTGGCACCTGCTCACCGGTGTACACATCGAAGAGCCGAACATCTTCCAGAAGATCCCCGCCAGCCTTGCGGATCACGGCCTCCAGCTGAGCGTTCGTCACGGCTTCGTCCACCACGAGCGCCACGTCCTCCTTGGCAGCCGGGTAGGTAAGAACGGGGCCGATCTGCGCCGGATCACTTCCACGAGCGGCAAACAGCGCATCCGAATCGATTTCGAAGGCCACGGTTCGCGCGGGCAGCTCAAACGCCTTGCACACAGCAGGCGCAAGCTCCCCGGCGAAGCCCACGGACGTGGTTCCCGCAAAGATCTGCCCACAACGGCCGGGATGGTATGGCGCGTGCTCGGCCTGCGCAACGGTCAGATCGATGCCAACAGTGCGGCCCATCGAGACCGCCGCCTCGATTGCGTCACGCCAATCCCACTGAACGGGGGCCAGCCCAGCTTGAGGCTCGGTGACCGCACCGCAGGCAACACCGGCGATGTGGTGCGGCTGAGCGGGAATCGCTCCCATGAGTCCGCTGAGCACCTCATCGCTAGGCCGCTCCCCCACGGCCGCTGGCGGCGCGGCAACAACGCCCTGAGGCCTGCCCACAAGGCTGGCCTCGCAGATCGCCACAGCAGGGTTGCCGCGCGAAACGTTGAGGCGCGCGGTATCCAAGAGCGAATCCAAGATGCTGGTGCGAAGATAGGGCGCATCGTCCTGAAGCGGGTTGGCCAGCCGAATCGCTGTACGGCGTTCGTCGCTGATCCCCTGCTTGTCGAAGGCACCTACACCCACGAACGGGTAGGACAGCACCTGCACCCAGCCGGCTTCAGCCAGCGTACGCATGACATCGCGGCGTTGGCGCTGGACGGGCGTCAGGCCGCGGCCGGCCCTTGCCATTGGTAGCTCCACGGGGATCTCGTCATAGCCCACGAGCCTCGCTATTTCCTCCACGAAGTGCGCGGGACCCACAAGATCCGGGCGCCACGTTGGCGGGGTCACGCTCAGAACATCGCCCTCACCTGCAACGGTGCATCCGATATCGCTGAGGATCTCCTTGATGCGATCTTCGGGCACGTCCAGTCCCGCGATCCGTGCAACCTCGGCCACCGGGAAGTCCTGCGCTTCGGGGGCCGCGGTGGTGTCCAGATCGAACACTTCGCTTCCCGCTGTGCCTCCGCCGTATTCAACAAGGAGGTCAACAACAGCTTGCGCGGCCACGGGGGCGATCTTTGGATCCACTCCGCGTTCGAAGCGCTTGGCTGCCTCGCTGGGCAGCTTGTGCCGGCGCGACATCCGCGCCACGGACACCTGATCGAAGTGAGCGGCCTCGATGAGAACGTTCACGGTTCCGTCCGTGATTTCGGTATCGAATCCGCCCATGGTGCCTGCCAGTCCAAGAACGCGTTCACCGTCAGAATCGGTGATGAGGAGGTCCTCGGCTCCGAGCGTGCGCTCGGCCTCGTCCAACGTGACGAGCTTTTCGCCTTGGCGCGCGCGGCGGACGATGATCGGCCCGTTCACCTTGTCCAGATCGTAGGCGTGCAGCGGCTGGCCTAGATCCAGCATCACGTAGTTGGTGGCATCAACGGCCAGAGAGATGGGCCGCATTCCGGCCGCCGTGAGGCGGTCCGCCAGCCACTTCGGCGATGGCGCATGGGGATCCACACCCCGCACGATGCGCGTGACGAAACGATCGCATCCCGGTACGCCATGAATCGGCGCATCATCCCGCACGTGTACGGGGAACCCATCGGAATTGGCCTCGGGAAGGCCGGATTCTAACGCCGGATCGGTGAACACGGCGCCCGTCGAGTGATGATATTCGCGTGCCACGCCGCGCATGGCGAAGCAGTATCCGCGATCTGGCGTGATGTTGATTTCGAGAGTGCGCCCGGCAATCCCAAGTAACCCACGAGCATCGGTTCCGGGCTTCGGCAAAGCCGCGGCGGCCTCGTCGTCGTCCCCCTTCGCCAACACGATGATTCCGGATGCCTCGCCTCCAATCCCCAACTCGGTGGCCGAACAAATCATGCCATCGGAGGTGTGGCCGTACGTCTTGCGTGCGGCGATTGCGAATCCGCCGGGAAGCACGGCGCCGGGCAGGGAGACCACCACGTAATCGCCAGCTTCGAAGTTGTGCGCACCGCAGATAATTCCGCGGGAGGCAAGCTCCGAGGGCTCCTTACCGGTCCCGGGGGCATCGTTGTGTTCGCCCACGTCCACACGGCAGTAGTTGATCACTTTGCCGTTGGATTGTTCTTTGGCTTCGCGGGTCAGAACTTTTCCGACGACGACGGGGCCGGACACCTCCGACTCGTGAATTTCTTCCTCTTCGAGGCCCACCTTGACCAGATCTGCCGCTAGCTGTTCTGGCGTGAGATCCTCGGGAACCTCAACGTGTGTGGCCAACCAATCGATAGGAATGAGTGGCATATCAGTTACCCCTTCCGGTGGTTCCGAACTGGAGCGAGAAACGCACATCGCCCTCAACCATGTCTCGCATATCCGCGATGCCGTGCCTCAACATGAGCGTGCGCTCAATGCCCATGCCGAAGGCGAAGCCTGAATACTCCTGTGGGTCAATGCCCGCGTTGAGCAAGACTTCGGGGTTGACCATGCCGCAGCCACCCCATTCGATCCAGCCCGGCCCGCCCTTCTTCTGGGGGAACCACAGGTCCATTTCCGCCGAAGGCTCGGTGAACGGGAAGAAGGAGGGGCGCAAGCGGGTACGGGCCTCGGGCCCGAACATGGCGCGGGCGAAATGATCCAATGTGCCCTTCAGGTGCGCCATCGTCAGGTGCTTATCCACCGCGAGGCCTTCCACCTGATGGAACACGGGGGTGTGCGTGGAATCCAGAGCGTCCGTGCGGAACACACGGCCAGGGCAGGCGATATACAGCGGCGCCCCACGCTCCAGCATCGTGTGCGATTGAACAGGTGAGGTGTGCGTGCGCAGCACGAGGTTCGGCTGGGGATCGGCGGAATCGTGATCCCCGGCCTGCTCCACGCCGTCAATGTAGAAGGTGTCCTGCATCTGGCGCGCCGGGTGATCGGGCCCAAAGTTCAGAGCATCGAAGTTGAACCATTCGTGTTCCACTTCCGGGCCCTCGGCAATGTCCCAGCCCATGGAAACGAAGAAGTCAGCCACATCTTCCAAAAGCACGGTCAGTGGGTGGCGGGCGCCCTGCGGGTTGCGGCGCGTGGGCTCGGTGACGTCCACGCGTTCCTCGGCCATGGCGCGGGCCTCGGCTTGAGCTTCGAGGCGTTCGGTTTCGCTGGCTAGCGCGGCTTGAATGGCCTTTCGGGCGCCTCCCATGAGTTTGCCAGCAACCGGTTTTTCGGACTTATCGAGCGTGCGGATGAGCGCATTGGCGTGAGTGATCGGGGCATTGTCCCCACTGTGTGCCAGGCGTGCCGCCTTGAGCTCTTCGAGCGTGTCCGCCGCTGCAAAGGCGGCCTTCGCCGCTTCCACTGCCGCGGCGATGCCCGCCTCGTCAAGCGGGCTCAGTTCCTCAGACATGTCTGCCTTTCGCGTAGTTGACCACAGGACAGTCTAGTTCACTAGAGTGGTCCCATGCGCACAGTGTTTTGCGGGCTGACAACCATCGATCTCATCCAACTCATCGAGGCGGTTCCGGCTCCCGGTACGAAAGCCGTCTCGGATTCGGCGTTGTTAGACGTTGGTGGCCCGGCAGCGAACGCCGCACGTACGGCCGGCGCGCTGGGCGCCTATCCCACGCTGATCTCTCCGATCGGTACCGGCGTATTCGCCCAGCTCGCACACACATGGCTTGAGGGGGCTGGCGTGCAACTGATTGATGTGGCCGCTGAGGGAGATCCGGCGATCTCCGCGGTGGCGATTGATGCTCAGGGCGATCGCACCGTCATCTCCACAAACAACACGGCGCGCAGCCATTCCTTCCCGGAACCCGACGTGCTCGATGGGGCAACGGCCCTCATGGTGGATGGACATCTGCTAGACGTTCAGATCGCGTTGGCGCGCACGGCCGAATCGGCGGGCATTCCGGTGATTCTAGATGGTGGCTCCTACAAGCCCGGGCTCGATTCCCTCCTCCCCCACGTGACCCACGCCGTGGTGTCAGCTGATTTTGAGCTTCCCGGAGTGAGCCGGGATCAAACGCTCGAAACCCTGCGCGGATATGGCATCGGGTTTGTGGCGCGCACCCACGGTGGCGGCAATATCGAGGCGATCGTGGAGAACAAGGCCTATTCGCTGCCCATCACACAGCCGGGAACTATCGCCGATACATTGGGAGCAGGCGATGTATTACACGGTGCCTTCACGGCCGCTCTGGGGGCCGGCCAAGACGGCCTGTCCTCACTTGCTGCCGCCGCTCAGCTTGCCACACTGTCCGTTCGGAGTGCCGGTGCGATGGGGTGGGTGGAAAAGCTCTAGATGCCGCGCCAATACTGAAGGGGCCATGAATCCACACCGTCCAGTTCGCTCTGCCACCGCCGCGCCAAATACGGATCACGCAGGGCGTTGCGCCCGGCCACAACGGCGTCCGCTTGACCGCTGAGCAGAGCCTGCTCGGCTTGGCCTGCGCTGATAATCTTGCCGCCAACGCTCGTTGCCGCATGGGTATCGCGCCGGATCCTGTCAGAAAGCGGCACGTGGTAGCCCGGCCCCGCCTCCTGAACAACGCCGGGAACGATGCCCCCTGACGTGATGTCCCACAGGTCCACGCCGTGTTCCTTGCCGTTGCGGACAAGTTCCACGGCGTCCGTTAGGCGCCAGCCTTTGCCTGCGGCGTCCCAATCCGTTGCGGCTATCCGCACAATGAACGGGTGTTCGCCTATCACCTCGCGCACGGCATCGATCACTTCAAGGACAAGGCGGATCCTGTTGGAGAACAGGCCGCCCCAGTCATCACCTCGATGGTTGGCCAACGGGGAAAGGAACTGGTGGAGGAGATTGCCGCCGGAGGCCGCGATCACCACGGCCTCGAAGCCAGCGCGTATGGCACGTTCTGCTGCCTCGCGATAAGCGCGCACCACGCCCCAAATGTCCTCATCGGTCAGCTCACGAGGTATGGCGCCATCCTCGGTGAATGGGATGGGTGAAGGAGCAACGGGAAGCCATCCAAGTGGGGCGTCGGGTGCAAGGTAGCTCGAGTGCATCCATCCCTGACGCGTTGATGCCATGCGCCCGTAGTGATTGAGTTCGATAGCTGGTGTTGCCCCGCCCATCCGGATCGAATCCACCAGCTGTTCAAAGGCGGGCAGCTTATCTGCGCTATCGAGCGCTAAGCAGTAGGGTGTGGCCCGGCCTTCTAGCGTTACCGCGGTAGATTCCACCACCACCATGCCGTAGCCGCCCACTGATCGGCTCGCGTAATGCTGAAAGTGCCACGCATTGGGTTCACTGGCGTGATCACCGGTTGCTTGAGCGCTGTACTGGCTCATGGGGCCTAACCACAGCCGGTTCTTGACGGTGACGTTACCAAGCGACATTGGTTCAAAGAGGTGCGACATCGAATCTCCTTATCTCTGCGGCCTATTCTATCCCTACCCTCGCCACACAGGGACCGTATTCATATCGATTCTCGCAAGCTCAAACTGTCCGCAGATCTCGTCCATGAACATCTGGCTCCAGCGGTGATACCACGGCGTATTGGGATGGAACATATCGCCCGCATGATATTCGTTCATGTACGTCCACATGCTCAGGGTGTTGGACAGCCCCTCAAGATCGATCAGCCCTGCACCTGCATCGGCTGCGGCACGATTGATCTGAGCGGACAGTTGTGAGGCGCGCAGTTCAGTTTTGAGCGGGCGGAAGGTGGGGATATTCGCCACGAACGTTGGACCGTGCAAGTGGCCCATGATCGCATCCATGCGGCGGCCAAACTCCCCCACGCCCAGGCTTTCCACCCCCACATCGTTCCCTCCGATGTCAAGGGTCACAACGTCCGGTGTGATCGGTTCGCCGCCGATCCTCAAACCCTCCAGTTGCGGAATCTGAGTGCCAAGCACGGATGCCGCGGTACCTCCTGAAAGGGACAGGTTCAGGAGGGCAACCTCGCGTCCGGTGGCGGCCTGAAGGCCAGAGGCCACCCGCGGCACGTAGCCATCTTCGAAGCGGGTGGCGCCTAAGCCCTGCGCGGCAGAATCGCCGAGTGCCACGTAGATCAGAGGAAGCTCTGCCCGCCGATTCAGATCCTCCACGGTTGTCAGGAGATGCTCCTCCCAGCGCCTCCTGAACGGAGTATTCTGCTTGGCCACCGCCTTTGCTCTGCGATAAATGGTGAGCGTTCCCGCTCCGATTCCCAGTCCGGTAATACCGCGTGCAGTCCTATTCACTCGTCTAACCTACTACGGCCTTAGATCTCCTCGGGAATCATCTCAATGGCACCGCACGGGCATTCTTCGGCGCACACCCCACAGCCCTTGCAGTAGTCATACTTGAACTCGTAGCTGCCCGGCTCCAACTTGGTGATCGCATTGTCCGGGCATACGCCGAAGCAGTTGTCGCACCCAAAGCAGTTACCGCAGCTCATGCAGCGCCGCGCCTCAAACAGGGCGGAGGTTTCGTCCAGTCCCTGAACAACCTCATCGAAGGTGGAGGCTCGGCGCGGACCCGCGAGCCGGTCACGCACCTGATGCGGCGCATCGGAGTAGTACCACGTTTCCATCAAATCCAAGGTGGCATCTGTCGGCTTGGGGCCTGGCGCATAGGAGGATCCGCGCAGGTAGCCATCAATGTATCGGGCGGCCTTTTTGCCGTGCCCGATCGCCATGGTGACATTCTTTTCGGAAGGAACCATGTCACCACCGGCGAACAACCCCGGCCTACCTGTTTGCATCTGGCGGTCAACCTCGACGATCCCGTCCTTGACGGAAACGTCGCTCACGCCCTCCAGCAGTCCCAGATCGGACTCCTGGCCCAGCGCCATCACGACCGAATCAGCCTCCAGCTTGTCGTATTCGCCGGTTGGCTGGGGGAAGCCATTCTCATCGAGCTCCATGCGCTCGATCATGAGTTCTTCGGAATCGATGTGCTTAATGGTGGAGAGCCACCGCATTTTGATGCCCTCCTCCTCGGCCTCGGTCACTTCCGAATCACTGGCTGGCATGCGATCGCGGGTGCGCCGGTACAGGATCACCGAATCGGTGGCCCCCAAGCGCTTCGCGGTGCGCGCGGCATCGATCGCCGTGTTTCCGCCGCCGTACACCACAACGCGCCGGCCCATGAGAGGCTGCGGCCCTTCGCTATCCGCTGCCTGCTCAACGCCGCGAAGCATCTGAACGGCGTCCAGCACATGGGAGGCTGCACCGGCGGGGATGTTCACGTGCTTACCGATTTGTGCCCCAACGGCAAGGAACACAGCATCGAATTCTGCCAGCGCGGCCTCCACGTCATCCACCTTCGTGTTCATTTCGAAGGTGACGCCCATGTCCTGAATGCGCTTGATCTCCCCGTCGAGGATCCCCCGTGGCAACCGGTAGGACGGGATGCCGTAACGCATCATGCCCCCGGGCTGCTCGCCATCGTCACGCACCGTCACCTTGTGGCCCAAGCGCGCCAAATGGTAGGCGGCAGAAAGTCCAGAGGGCCC
Source organism: Ancrocorticia sp. (assembly GCF_052089425.1). Lineage (NCBI taxonomy): Bacteria > Bacillati > Actinomycetota > Actinomycetes > Actinomycetales > Actinomycetaceae > Ancrocorticia > Ancrocorticia sp. Next base: position 9,805 of record NZ_JBQCZW010000035.1, read on the forward strand.
AGCCCCCACGATGAGCGCCGATTTCCCGGAAGCTGGCCCGAGCGGCTGAACACTCCACCCTTCTTCCAGCGCCTTATCGCCTAAGAATCGTTCGATTGCGTTGATCCCCACGGCCTCGTCAATTTCCGCCCGGTTACAGGCAGTTTGGCACTCGTGGTAGCACACACGGCCCATAACGGCAGGTAGCGGGTTATTCGCCATGATCTCGCGCCACGCGGCCTCATAATCGCCTTCTTCGGCGTGATAGAGCCACTGCTGAATGTTCTCACCGGCGGGGCACGCCTTGTTGCACGGGGGCAGCAGGTTCACGTAGACGGGGCGCTCTGTACGCCACGATCCCGTTCGGTTGGCCGCGGAGCTCCCCACGGGGAGTATCACTGCGAACGGCAGGTTTTGCCGTGTCCTGTTTTCTGTTGTGGTCATTTCTCAGTCCTCCTCGTGCTTAACAAACGGGTCGAGCCCCTCGTCATCGATCAGCCCATACCTGCGAATATTGCGATCAGCAACGCCCTGCAATCGATCCAACACCGTGGTATCCGCGCCCTTCTTAAACAGATGCGCGAACCGCCGCTGGGGCCGCAGGTACTCTTCCACGCCAACTGGCCGGCGAATCTTGGTTACAGCTGTGACCTCACCTTCTTCGGCCTCAAACACGGGGAACAGCCCCGATTGCGTGGCCAAGCGCGCCAGTTTGAGCGTGACGTTCGATGCCGATCCCCACCCGAGCGGGCAGGGAACGAGCACATGAATGTAGCGCGCGCCGTGGAAACCCATCGCCTTATCCACTTTGTATTCCAAATCGGACAGGTCAGCCACGGTGGCGGTAGCAACGTATGGAATCTCGTGCGCCATGGCAATCCGCGCCATGTCCTTTCCTTGCCCCCACACGTTTCCGGGTTCGGGCCCAACGGGCTGGGTTGTGGCCGTGCGCGCAGCGGGCGGAGTGGCACCCGAACGCTGCACACCGGTGTTCATGTAGCCCTGATTGTCATAGCAGATGTACAGCACATCATCGTTACGTTCGAACATCCCGGACAGGGCACCCATGCCAATATCCACGGTGCCGCCGTCACCGCCCTGAGCGATCACACGGGTGTCCGTTTGGCCCTTGGCCCGCAGCGCAGCTTGCACGCCGGTTGCCACGGCCGGTGCGTTCCCGAACAGAGAATGGAGCCACGGCAAGTTCCACGAGGTTTCCGGATAGGGAGTAGAGAACACCTCGAGGCAGCCGGTGGCGTTCACGGCAATCACGTTGTTGCCCGCGGCGTTCATGGCCGCATCCACCGCATAGCGCGCTCCCAGCGCCTCGCCGCAGCCCTGGCAGGCCCGGTGCCCGGAGGTCAGCGAGTTGAACCGGTCGGCTTCTGATTGGACCGAACGGAGGGCTTCGGGGACAAGGCGGTTGCCTACCGCAAAGGAGCCCACCTGGTAGTACTTGACCTCACTGCGTGCTGCCGCGTCCTTTTCAAGTGGCGATGTACTCATCGTCCAGCCTCCTCTAGCGCCATTTCTGTCACGTCCTTAATGAGGTTCTCCGGGATGGAACCCGATCGCCGCGTTCCGCGCTCGCGTTCGAGTTCCTTATCCACCAGTTCGCGGTTCAGATCAAGGAACTTGAACCGCTTCTGCGTTCCGGCCTTGAGACGATCGAAGTATTCGTGGAGTGAGGTGGAGGTAATGTCGCGTCCACCCAGCCCCGCGATGAGTTCGTACCGCTCGGTTTCTTCGTCCAGAAGGGAGGTGCCCACATCCGCGGAAACGATTCCCCCGATACCCACGGAGAAAGCCTTTTCCATGACGACGACGGTTTTCGCACCCCGCAATGCCCGACGCACCGCAACCCTCGGGAACGGGCGGAAGGAAACCAAGGAGACCACGCCGATCCGTTCTCCGGCAGCCCTGCGCTGGTCCACAACGTCCTGAACAGTGCCCGTGACGGAACCTAGGCACAGGACGATTGTTTCCGCATCCTCCGTGCGATACTCGTGCAGGAGTCCGCCCGAATCTCTGCCGAAGATCGCTTCGAACTCCTTCTGGACCTGAGGGATAAGATCGAGGGCCTGCATTTGCCTGTGATGGGCAAGGTACTTCACCTCAGTGAAGGCTTCGGGGCCCACCATCGCTCCCATAGAGATGGGATCGGCAGGATCCAGCACAACGCGAGGTTCGTAGGGAGGCAGGAACTTGGCAATGTCCTCGCGATCTGGAACGTCCACCTGCTCCACTGCGTGGGTCAAGATGAAGCCATCCATGCACACCATGACGGGCAGCGAAAGCGCCTCGGCAATCTTGAATGCCTGAACATGAAGATCTGCCGCCTCTTGATTGTCGCGGGCATACAGCTGCAACCATCCGGAATCACGCTGGGACATCGCATCGGAATGATCGTTCCAGATATTGATCGGGCCACCAATGGCCCGGTTAGCAACGGTCATGACGATCGGCAGGCCCAGCCCCGAAGCGTTATACACGGCCTCCACCATAAACAAGAGGCCCTGGGAAGCGGTTGCCGTGTAAGCTCTGGCTCCCGTTGCCGAGGCACCAATGCATGCGGACATGGCCGAGAATTCAGACTCCACGTTCACGTATTCGCAGCCGTCCATCTCACGGGCCTTGACCAGCCGGGACAGCTCCTCAACAATGTGGGTTTGAGGCGAAATCGGATAGGCGGAAATCACCTCGGGTTTGCACCCAGCTACTGTGTGTGCGATTGCCTTTGATCCCTCAATTTGCTGCAGCATGCTCAACCTCCTTCGCCACCATGGCGTATGCGGCCTCAGCTGCGGCCACGTTCTTTTCTCCAACGGCTCCGGGGAAGCGCTCGCGAACGGCAAGCTCCACCGATTCCAACTGGAACGGGTGTGCAAGCGCTGCCATTCCGCCCAGCAACACTGCGTTGGGAACGGTTCGGCCGGTGTGTTCGCGAGCAATGTCGGTTGCCGGCATGCACATGACGTGGCCAGCCGGCTGCTTCTCAACCAGCCACTCCAGCCCGAGTTCGCCTGGTGCCTTCGATGAATTCACCAGGGCGTAGCCGCCCTCGGTGAGTCCAGAGAACACATCAAGGATTGGCAAGAGTGTTGGATCTTGAACAATAACTAATTCGGGAAACAAGACGGGTTCGCGCGTTCGGATTTCCTCGTCACGGATCCGTGCGTAGGCAACAACGGGTGCTCCCGTCCTCTCGGATCCGAACGAAGGAAATGCCTGCGCATGCCTACCTTCATGGAAAGCTGCCATAGCCACCATGTCAGCGGCCGTAACCACTCCCTGTCCGCCTCGCCCATGAATGCGTACTTCGACCATGCTTTAAGACTAGGACGTCCGTGAAAAATGGTGCGCGGCAATCGGCATCCGTGAACGGCCTTTCAATTTATGTAACGAAACCCGTTCGAATTGATGGGGTAATAGCGGGGCCTTGGTCCTATATTTTTGCCTGCAGTGCGCGGGAATTTACCCGATCGATTGCTGCGCCATCGCGGTTGTATACAGACAAATGGAGGCTGCCACCGCCACATTGAGTGATTCGGCCTGACCATAGAGAGGAATCGCCACTTGGGCGTCTACCCGTGAGATATCAACGCCATCGAACCCGTGCGCCTCGTTGCCCACCACCCACAGGGTTGGCCGGGTTAGATCGGGGCCACCTGCCACTCCAGCACCGTACGCGGATTGCACGAGGGCCGGAAGGTCCCACTCCCCGCTCCCTTCCGCGGCAAGTACCTGCATACCGGCCGCGTGGGCTGCATCGATGATGTCCTCGAGGTTCAAGTTCGTTGCCGCCGGCACGTGAAAAAGCGATCCCACGGTGGACCGAACAACCTTGGGAGCGGTTACTTCCGCACACCCCTTCGTCAGCAAAACCGCTGAGGCACCCGCTGCATCGGCGCTTCGGACGATCGATCCCACGTTGCCGGGATCCGATGCCCCCACCGCGGCAATCGCCAGAGGCGCCTCCGCGAGTAGCTCTGCCGCACCCTTCTGTACTGGCACATCGGCCACAACAACGAAACCCTGCGCATCACCGGAGAGGTCGCGGAGTTCGTCGTCGTCGATACTATGCGTCCACACTCCGGTCCCGGCGGCCAACTCCCGAATCTCGGGGTAGCTCTCAAATGCGCCCTCACTCACGTACAGATCGCGAACCACCTCGGGAGCGAACGCCAGAACCTCGCGTACCGATTGCGGACCCTCAACCAAAAACTGGCCGTGGCGGGTGCGCTGCTCGCGCCTATGCAGCTTGGCCGCGCGTTGAAGTTGGGTGCGAGTGGCGGGCTTGAGGCGCAATGAAGTCATGTACTTATCATTCCACAATCCCAGAGCGGTAGACCCGCATGCGAACAGGCGCCAGTTATTGTAATCTGAGTCACGTCCAATAGGAATGCGTTGATGCGTTCGGTATCGGCGCTGATCGCAGCAAAATAGAAGGCGGGCGGTTATGTCCAAAGAATCCGCGTCCGCGATTGTGGAGGCCCTTGGCGGGCCCTCCAACATCGTGAGCTTAACCCACTGCGCTACACGGCTCCGGTTCCAGCTGGGGGATGCGAGCACCGTTGATCAAGGTGCCGTCGAATCAATCGACGGCGTCATGGGGGCGGTAGCTCAATCCGGCGAACGGTACCAAGTCATCATCGGCGGCGGTGTTGCCACCGTTTTCAACGAGATCAACACTCTTCCCCAAATGCAGGGCACATCAGTAGAAGATGTGAAGGCACAGTCACGAGAGAAGGGACCTCGCGGCAAGCACGCGTGGCTTGATTCCTTCTTCGAGTACCTGTCAGACAGCTTTCGTCCGATCCTTGGTGTATTGCTCGGGGCCTCCCTCATCATCGCCTTCGCCGCGGTTATGGATGCCTTCGGCGTTCAAGATTTCCGGGCGGAGACGAAACCTGCGTTCTGGACGTTCCTCGATGCGGCGTGGCGGTCCGTGTTCTACTTCTTGCCCATCATGGTGGCCTACAACGCCGCCAAGAAGCTCAACGTTGACGGATGGTTGGGCGGAGCCATCATGGCCGCTCTCATGACACCCAACTTCATGAGCATGTCAGACTTGCCGGAAACTACCTGCACCGTCAACGATTTCGGCGCCGAGCTTTGCCAGGTGCAAGTTCTTGGCCTCCCCATGCAATTGCAGGATTACGGTGGCCAGGTATTCGTTCCGCTCATCATGGCGGCGGTCCTAGCCCCCATCTATCACGGCCTTCGCAAGATCATTTCCGAGAACGTCCAACTCGTGTTCGTACCCTTCCTCTCCATGGTGATCGTCATCCCGCTCACCGCTTTCATCCTCGGCCCCATCGGTATCTGGATCGGTAACGGTATTGGCAACGGGCTCGGCTGGCTGAATGACACGGCACCGATTGTGTTCGCGATCCTCATCCCGATGCTTTACCCGTTCCTCGTTCCGCTTGGGCTGCACTGGCCGCTGAACGCCATCATGCTGGTCAACCTGAATACGCTGGGGTATGACTTCATTCAAGGCCCGATGGGAGCATGGAACTTTGCCTGCTTCGGCGCGACCGCTGGCGTCATGATCATCGCGTTCAGAGAGCGCGACAAGGTGATGAAGCAAACCTCGATCGGCGCACTGGTGGCCGGACTCTTCGGTGGAGTGTCCGAGCCATCTCTCTACGGCATCCATCTGAGGTTTGCGCGAATTTATCCGCGGCTGCTCATCGGGTGCTTCGTGGGCGGCGTGGTTCAGGGAGTCGGCGCCATGATCAGTGGCGGCGGTGTGGAAGCTTCAGCGTTCGCCTTCACCTCTCTGCTCACGATCCCCATTTTCAGCCCCATCTCCCTGTACGCGATCTCTATCGCCGCCGCATTCTTCACATCCATGCTTGCCGTTGTGTCCACCGATTACCGTACGCCTGAGCAGAAGGCAGATAATCTGGCGCGGATCGCGGCTGAAGAGGCGGCGGAGGCCGCTGGCCAGCCTGAGGACGGAGCGGTGCCAGCTTCTGCCTCGGAAAGCACGGCCCCGGCCGCTGCCACTGCCACTAAGCCCAAGACACTCAAACCAGCCATGGTCCCCGGCACCAAAACGCTGGTGGCTTCCCCATTGGACGGCAATGTGATGCCACTGGAGGATGTACCGGACGCCGGTTTCGCTAGCGGAGCTGTAGGCAAGGGGGCGGGGGTAGATCCCACGTCAGGGCGGGTGATTGCCCCGGATGACGGCACGGTGATTCTCACGTTCCCAACGGGGCACGCTGTTGGACTCCGCTTAGATAGTGGCGTCGAGCTATTGATACATATCGGCATCGATACCGTCAATCTCAAGGGCGAGGGCTTCGAGGTTCACGTCAAGCGTGGCGATGAGGTCAAGCGCGGGGATCTTCTGGTTACTTTTGATCGTGCCGTCATTACGAACGCTGGCTACAGTGCCATTACGCCAGTCCTCGTCACCAACCACAAGAAGTTTGGTGCAGTGGAGTGTGCGGCAGAAGGCGCAGTATCTGGAGGCGATGACCTTCTCACGGTTGTTGCGAAGGACGAGTAGATTCTCGGTTCGTCGAGTCATACTGACATGAAGGAGGCCCCGGCCGCGCGGTATGCGCAGTCGGGGCCTCCTCGTCTAAGATCTATCAGGCCTTGGGGGCGTTGACATCCTCAGGGAGAGCGGCCTTGGCCGCCTCAACTACAGCCTTGAATCCAGCCGGATCGTTCACGGCCATTTCGGCGAGCTGCTTGCGGTTCACTTCGATACCTGCAAGGTTGAGGCCCTGAATGAAGCGGTTGTAGGTCATGCCCTCGGCGCGGCAACCGGCGTTGATGCGCTGGATCCAGAGCTTGCGGAACTCGCTCTTGCGGACCTTGCGATCACGGTAGTTGTACACCATTGAGTGCGTGACCTGTTCCTTCGCCTTACGGTAAAGGCGGGAACGCTGGCCACGGTAACCCGAGGCGCGATCGAGAGTTGTACGACGCTTCTTCTTTGCGTTGACTGAGCGCTTAACGCGTGCCATAAGAGTTTCTCCTTTTACCTTCAGCGCCCGAGCAGCTTCTTGACCTGCTTGGCGTTTGCCTTGTCCAGAACCTGATCGTTAGACAGGCGGCGCTTGCGGCGGCTGGACTTTACTTCGAGCAGATGGCGCTTGTTGGCCTGCTCGCGCATAAGCTTTCCACTACCGGTTGTGCGGAAACGCTTCTTGGCACCGGAGTGCGTCTTGTTCTTAGGCATTGCTAGCCCCTCATTCAGGCCGCAGGCATCCTGCGGCGGTGTACTCGGATAAAACTAATTCGAAGCCGCTGGTGGCTTTGGCATCGGCTTGGGAGCTGAAGCCGGAGCTTCGGCCGTGGCCTCTTCCTCAGCGGGGCGCCGGGACTTCTCGGCCCGTCGCGATTCACGCTCAGCCTCGCGGCGGCGGCGCTGATCGGATTTGGCTTCGGACTTCTTGCGCAGCGGGGAGAGGACCATGGACATGTTTCGTCCCTCAGCGCGCGGTGCTGCCTCAATAGACGAAATCTCAGAAAGCTCCTCAGCAAGCCCACGCAGTAGGCGGACTCCCTGATCGGGCCGGGACTGTTCGCGACCCTTGAAACGTAGATCGAACTTCACCTTGTCGCCACCGTTCAGGAAGCGTTCGGCTTGGCCCTTCTTCGTGTTGTAATCGTTTTCGTCAATCTTCAAGCCAATACGAATCGACTTGATCACCGTATTGGACTGATTGCGGCGAGCCTCGCGAGCCTTCTGGGCAGACTCATACTTGAACTTACCGTAGTCCATGAGCTTGGCAACGGGTGGATTAGAATTGGGTGCGACTTCTACAAGATCAAGTCCGGCCTCTTGGGCAAGGCGGAGGGCATCCTCCACGCGGACGACACCTACCTGTTCACCACCCGGGCCGACAAGGCGAACCTGATCGACGTGGATGCGCTCATTGACTCGTGGTTCGTTGTTAATGGCTGCTCCTCAGCATATTCCTCGACGTGCGCGCACGGAGTACTCACCAAGAGCATACGAACCCATGCCACATCTGTGGCTGGACCGTAAGACCCGGCACCCTTGGGGCACCCAGGTGGGATTTCTCCGCTTGCGTTCCGGCTCTTTAGCCGGTCGGTCGCGAAATATTCTAGCAAACCCGCGCGCCAGACTCTACGCAGAACAAGTTCGTGTACGCGTGAGCTTAGTTTCATTTTGGGACGACGACGGCGGAGCCTCTCCCGCACCGTCCCATCCTTGCAATCGGGTTTCTCTTAAATGGGTGGCCGTCATCTGGTGGCGCTCATCTGATGGCCTATCACCGGGTGCTTCGTTGGCACGGATCAGGTAACACTGGCGCCAATGCATGTCCCTTCAGCATGACTGGACCGCCACGGCACGACTGGACCCCACAGCCGAACTGCCACAAACTAGTCTGTTCGAACTCTTGTTTGGGGAACGTTCGTTCGATAGAATATGGGTAGGTTGAACAAGGTGGCTCTCACCGGTTACCTCGTTCACTGACTTGATCCAATTGACAACAGCGTTCCCTCTCTTTGCGGGGAGTGGACTCTCTTATCACCACTAAGGAGGGTGGCTTATGAGTATCACACTCGATACACGCGTCAATGCCGCCGTGAGCGATGCTTCTGATCCTTATGTCCCGACTGAGGCTGACCGCTATTTCGATGATCTTGCCTTTGATGCTGACGCAATGCCTGCCCTCCCAGACCACGCATGGGAGGAGGATTTCACTGACTTGATGCTCGCCGAGGCGCAAGCCAATCTGACTACCTTGCTCGAATCCGGTGACGAATCCGGACTCTCGTCGTTGACGGTTATCCGTGACATTCTCCGCGACGCCCCCACAGGCACGAGTGAAGCAGCGTGTATCAGCCGGGTCTCGGTGTTGGAGGACATCAAATCAGCTGCCGCCGCGGCACAGGCACGCGAAACGGCCATGTTTCTTCACCATCGCGGGATCGCTGAACGTGAAGCGGGTGTTCCGATCAAGAAACGCGGCCTAGGTGTCGGCTCCGAAATCGCGTTAGCACGCAGAGAGTCCCCACAAGCAGGTTCCCGCGTAGTACGTATGGCCCACACACTCACCACCACCATGCCCAACGCGTTGGCTGCACTGACCGATGGGCGTCTCGCAGAATTCACGGCCCAGAAAATCACCGACGAAGTCACCGCCCTCGATCCTCCCGCTATCGCCGCGATCGATACACGCATGGCCGGCCGCTATGGCAAAGCCGGAACCAAAAGGATCACCGGGGAAGTCCGCGCGTTAGCCAATCAGATTGATCCGGCCGCGCAAGTCAAACGCCACAAGATCGCCAAATCAAAAAGATCAGTATCGGTACGTCCTGCCCCGGATGCGATGGCCTACCTGACCGCCCTCCTCCCGATGGGTCAGGCCTTCGCGTGTAAAAAAGCCTTGTTAGATGCGGCAGCAACCACGAAAAACACCGGATGGGCCTGCGGGGATCAGCTCCAACACGAAGAACGCTCCGGGACCCAGATCGAAGCCGACCTGCTCGTCCAACGCCTCACCGGACAAGCAACACCCGAGGCAATCCCCATCGAACTCCAGATCATCATGACCGACACCAGTGTTTTCGGCATCACCACCACACACAGTCCAGCAGCCGATCCGGCGGGTACTCACGATTCTGCCGGCACCAACGAATCTGGCCCTGAGTTTGCCGCCGATGCGTTGTTTCCTGTGGTTGATGATGATGGGCGGCGTGCTGATCCAGCACAGACTGCCGCGTGGATTGCTGGACTCGGCCCCATCCCCGCCCCGCTAGCCCGCGAGATGCTGAACCCGGCCCATGACGATCCGCAGACTCGCCGGTCACGGGTGTTCCTGCGCCGGGTTGTGACTGATCCGGTCACCGGGGACATTACAGCCATCGACACCCGCC
>NZ_JBQCZW010000036.1:0-14353 GCF_052089425.1 Ancrocorticia sp.
TCTAAACGTTAAAGCCCAATGCCTGCAGCATTTCGCGTCCCTCGGGCGTGATGCGCTCGGGACCCCACGGTGGCAGCCACACCCAGTTGATGCGCATGGAGGTGACCATGCCTTCGAGGGCCATGGCCGATTGATCCTCGATCACATCGGTGAGTGGGCAGGCGGCAGAGGTGAGCGTCATGTCCACAACTACCTTGGTGCCGTCCAGATGAACGCCGTATACGAGGCCAAGATCCACAACGTTGATACCCAACTCGGGATCAATCACGTCGCGCATGGCCTCCAGTACGTCCTCATCGGTCACCGTTGGAATCGAGGGCGTGCCAGAGTAGGTGGGTGTGCTTCCGGGGTAAGCGGGAGCGGCTTCTCTCTGATCCTCAGACATGTTCTCCTCCTTGATCGGTGGCACCAGTAGCAACGGCCTGATCGGTTGCGTCACGCATGGCCATCCAGCCTAGCAGCGCGCACTTGACGCGCATTGGGAACTTGGAAACACCAACGAAGGCGCCGGCATCCTCAAGCTTATCCTCATCTTCTTCGCTGAGCTCATGCCCACGCGTATCCATGAGGTGGCGGAAGGTGGTGAACAAGTCCATCACGTCGGAGATGTCCTTGCCTTCTACCATTTCGGTCATGATGGAGATGGAGGCCTGCGAAATGGAGCAGCCCTGTCCTTCCCATCCGATGTGTTCGATCTGCTTGCCGTCTACCGACAGCTTGACCTGCATGTTGACCTGATCGCCACACGTGGTGTTGACCTGGAAGGACTCGCCATCAAAAGATTCGAGTTCGCCTTCACCGTGGCGTTCGCGCGCGGCGTCCAAGATGATCTGCTGGTACATCGCATCCAGTTCGTTCATCAATCCTCCAACCGGAAGTATGGCCGAACACCTGCTAGTGCTGAAAGGAATACGCCAACTTCCTCCACAGTATTGTACGGGCCTAGCGAAGCGCGCGTTGAGGCGAACACCCCAAAATGGCGGTGGATCGGCTGAGCGCAGTGATGCCCTACGCGAACAGCAACGCCCAACGAATCGAGGTACTGGCCAACGTCGTGCGGGTGAACGCCCTCCACGTGGAAGGCAACGGCCCCGGTCCTCTCCGCAGTATCAGCAGGCCCGAGCAACCGCACGCCAGGTATCTTCTGCACGCCCTCCACCATCATGGCGGTGAGCCGCGCCTCGTGGGCGGCAATCTTGTCCATACCGATATCAGCAAGGTAGCTGGCAGCCTCCCCCATCCCAACGATTTGGGCAACGGGTTGGGTACCGGCCTCGAACCGTGCGGGCGGATCGGCGTACGTGGTTTCCTCCATGGTCACCAGTTCGATCATGGATCCGCCGAACTGGTAGGGAGGCAACGCGTCTAGGAGATCGCGCCGCCCGTAGAGCGCACCAACGCCGGTAGGCCCGAGCATCTTGTGACCAGAGAACGCTGCGAAGTCCACGTCCAAATCCCGGAAGTTCACGGGCATGTGGGGCACGGATTGGCAGGCGTCCAGCACGGTGAGAGCTCCCACCGCGCGTGCGGCCGCCACGATCTCCGCCACCGGTGAGATTGCACCAGACACGTTCGAAACGTGCGTGAAGGCCACGATCTTTGTATGAGCATCGATGACGTCCAGAGTATTCAGATCGATACGGCCATCGTCCGTGAGATCCAGCCACTTCAGCGTTGCGCCCGTGCGCAAGCAGAGTTCTTGCCACGGCACGATATTGGAATGGTGTTCCGCACGGGTGACGACGACGACGTCCCCTGGTCCAATCCTGAATCTTTCCGGTCCACGCCCAACACTGGCGTTGGAGATGGCATAGGCCACAAGGTTGATGGACTGGGTGGTCCCCGAGGTCCACACAATCTCGCCGGGATCTACCCCTACGAAGCTGGCAACGCGTTCACGAGCTTCTCCATAGGCGATAGTCGCCTCCTCTGCAAGCTGGTGCGCGCCGCGCTTGACGGCTCCGTTGTGTTCCACGTCCATCGCCCGCACCGCGTCTAGGACACGCTGCGGGCGTTGGGATGTGGCACCTGAATCAAGGTATACCAGCGGCGATTCCCCACGCACCGTACGTGACAGGATGGGGAAATCGCCGCGAGGTGCCGGCGAAAGCTGCATTAGACGCCCACGACCGAATCGTAACCAGTGGTCTCGAGTTCATCGGCAAGCTCAGCGCCACCGGTGCGCACGATCTGACCATGCGCGAATACGTGAACGAAATCTGGCTTGATGTACTTCAGGATCCGGGAGTAGTGCGTAATGAGGAGAATCGAGTTGTTCGTCTTCTCATGGGTGTACACAACGCCCTCAGACACGATGCGCAGAGCATCAACGTCAAGGCCCGAATCCGTTTCGTCAAGAATGGCAACCTTGGGCTCAAGGAGTTCCATCTGGAGAACCTCGGTGCGCTTCTTCTCGCCACCGGAGAAGCCAACGTTGAGATCGCGGGCGATGAAGTCCGGATCAACCTTGAGGTTAGCGGTTGCTTCCTTGACCTTCTTTGTCCAGTCGCGAAGCTTGGGAGCTTCGCCGTCAATAGCGGTCTTGGCGGTGCGCAGGAAGTTCGTAACGGAAACTCCTGGAACTTCCACGGGGTACTGCATCGCGAGGAACAGGCCGGCATGAGCGCGCTCATCGGGCGTCATATCGGTGATGTCTTCGCCGTCCAGCAGCACCTTTCCTTCGGTGATGTGGTACTTCGGGTGGCCGGCCAGCGCATAAGCGGTGGTGGACTTACCCGAACCGTTGGGGCCCATCACGGCATGGACTTCGCCATCGCCAATGTGGAGGTTCACGCCGTGCAGAATCGGCTTGAGGCCTTCGGCAGTTTCAACCGAAGCGTGGAGGTTCTGAATATCAAGTGTGGACAAAGTGATGATCTCCTTTTACAGGGTGGCATCGACGTCGACTAAAACGTCTCCGCCGTTGATCTCAATAGAGTAGACAGGAACCGGCTGAGTTGCCGGCAGTGAGAGTGGACGGCCGGTGGACAAATCAAACGGAGCGCCGTGCTTCCAGCACTCAATCGTTCCATCTTCCACATCGCCTTCCGCGAGCGAATAGTTTTGGTGCGAACAGGTATCACCAATCGCGTGCCATGTGCCATCAGAATCCCGAACAACGGCAACCGGAACATTCGCCCCAGTCCCATCGGGAAGAATCACCTGAAGCGCCTCTTCCGGATCGAGTTCTGAGGTTGTGCATGCGAGCTGGAACGTCACTGCTCGGCCTCCAGAGCGGCCATGTCGAGCTCACGCTCGATGGCGGCCATCAGGCGCTTTTCGATGGAATCCACGCCGATCTGGTCAACCAGTTCCGCGAAGAAGCCACGCACCACCAAGCGGCGGGCAATATCCTCGGGGATACCGCGAGCCTGCAGATAGAAGAGCTGCTCTTCATCAAAACGGCCGGTAGCCGAAGCGTGGCCTGCGCCAACGATTTCGCCGGTCTTGATCTCAAGGTTCGGTACCGAATCGGCCTTTGCGCCACGGGTCAACACGAGGTTGCGATTGAGCTCATAGGTATCCGTATTTGTGGCCTCTGCGCCAATCAGCACGTCACCAATCCACACGGAGTGAGCTTCCGCGCCCTGAAGGGCGCCCTTGTAGGTAGCCCGGGACACGCAGTTCCTGGGGCCGTGATCAACGAAGATCCGATGCTCCTGATGCTCTCCCGCATCGGTGATGTAGGCGCCCAGCAGTTCGGCCGACCCACCTTCATCCCGATAGTTGAGCGAGGTACTGATGCGAACCAGATCTCCACCGATCGTCACAAGAATGTGCTTGACCTTGGCGTTCCGGCCAACGGAGATGCGCTGGTTGGAGAAGTGACGGGCGGTGCGCTCGCCTTCCTGAACGGAAACGACCGTTAGCTCTGCTTCATCACCCACCGTGATCTCTACGCCTTCTGTCAGCTCACCGGTTCCGGTGTGCTCCAGCACCACGGTCCCCTTGGAACCGGGTTCAGCGATGATAGCGGTGTGGGCTGCGTGCATGCCGTCAGGAACGTTCAATGTGACAGACACTTCGTGTTCGTCGTCGTCGTTCGGAATCGTCACAACGTAAGCCTCGGAAAAAGCCTCCCACGCGAGAGCCGCGGACCGATCGTCCGGGATACCAACAGTGCCGAGCCGTGAATCCTTGCGGGTGACGGTCTCAACCGTTTCCGAATCCGCGCTCACGTTGGCGGGGCTAGCCGTGATGGTTTCGCCAATAAAATCAGCGATCCGATCCATCGGGGTAAAGCGCCACTCTTCTTCCTCGCCCGTGGGGACGTGGAAATCGCTCGATGAAAACGAGGTCAGCCGATCGGCGCGAGAAACTCCCGTGCCGAAATCCTCGTCCTCAACGAGTTTTGCGCGCGAATGATCAGTAGACAAATCAGACGTTGTCATTTAGCCGACGCTTCCTTCCATCTGGAGCTCGATGAGACGGTTGAGCTCAAGTGCGTACTCCATGGGCAGCTCGCGGGCGATCGGCTCAACGAAGCCGCGCACCACCATGGCCATTGCTTCCTGCTCGGTGAGGCCGCGCTGCTCAAGGTAGAACAGCTGATCCTCAGAGACCTTGGAGACCGTGGCCTCATGGCCCATCTCCACATCGTCCGTGCGGACGTCCACGTATGGATAGGTGTCCGTACGGGAGATGTCATCCACCAAGAGCGCGTCACACACAACCGAGGACTTGGAGCGATGAGCGTTCTCCTCAATCTGAACCAAACCGCGGTAAGAGGAGCGGCCGCCACCACGGGAGATCGACTTGGAGACGATCGAGGAGGTGGTATAGGGGGCCGAATGGATCATCTTCGCGCCTGTGTCCTGATGCTGGCCCGGACCCGCAAAGGCCGCAGAGAGCGCTTCGCCGTGGGCGTGTTCGCCCAGCAGCACGCAGGCCGGGTACTTCATGTTGATGCGAGAACCGATGTTGCCATCGATCCACTCCATCGTGCCGCCTTCGTACACCGAAGCGCGCTGGGTCACGAGGTTCAACACGTTGTTGGACCAGTTCTGGATAGTTGTATAACGAACGTGTGCGTTCTTCTTGACGATGATCTCCACAATCGCCGAATGCAGCGAATCGCGCTGGTAGATCGGGGCGGTACAGCCTTCAACGTAATGAACGTAGGAACCTTCATCCGCAATGATGAGCGTGCGTTCGAACTGACCCATCGATTCGGTGTTGATGCGGAAGTAGGCCTGAAGCGGGATATCCACGTGGACGCCCTTAGGAACGTAGATGAAGGATCCACCCGACCACACGGCAGTGTTCAAGGACGCGAACTTGTTATCGCCCGTTGGGATAACGGTTCCGAAGTACTCCTTGACCAGATCGCCGTGTTCGCGAAGCGCCGTGTCCGTATCGAGGAACAGAACGCCCTGCTCTTCCAAATCCTCGCGGATCTGGTTGTACACAACTTCCGATTCGTACTGGGCTGCAACTCCGGAAACCAGACGAGCCTTCTCCGCCTCAGGAATTCCGAGGCGATCATACGTTTCGCGGATATCATCGGGCAGTTCTTCCCATGATTTCGCCGGCTTCTCGGTTGACTTAACGAAGTACTTGTACTCATCGAAATCAATGCTCGAAAGATCAGCGCCCCACGTAGGCATTGGACGGCGCTCAAAGAGCCTCAGCGCCTTCAGGCGCCGCTTGAGCATCCACTCCGGTTCGCCCTTGACGGACGAAATGTTGCGGACAACGTCCTCGTTCAAGCCTCGCTGGGCAGCTTCACCTGCAGCATCGGAATCGTGCCAGCCGAAGCCGTAACCGCCTCCGAGTGCCTCGATGGTCTCCTGCTGCTCATTTATGGCCTCAGCAACCGCGGCCTCATGCCGGGTTTGTGTCATGGCTGTCCTTCCATGTTGTTGTTGCTTCGCGGGTGCGCGAAACAAGAGGGATCGTCAGTGTACACACGTGTTCTCCGCCAGCTAGTGTGGCAAGGCGTTGAACGTGCACGCCGAGAAGTCGATGAAATGCTTGGGTTTCCGCCTCACACATGGCGGGGTATGCCGTTGCAACTTCCTGAATCGGGCAGTGCCCCTGGCATAGCTGGAGCGTGTAGCCCTTTGGCCCGCGGCGAATACTCGCTGCGTAGCCATCTTGAGTCAGAACCCGTGCGAGCGCATGCGCCCGGGCTTCGAGATCATCGCCAGATGACGCGATCGCATCACGATAGCGAGCCTCAAGGCCACTAATACGCTGCTGGGCAAACTGCCAGATGCCATCATCGCCCAGAGAATCGTAGAGGAAATCGAGGGCCTGAGTGGCCACATCTCCATACGAATCCCCAAACGAGGCCTGACCTTCACCCGTGGCAACATAGCGCCGAGACGGCCTACCGCGCCGCGCAGGCTTGGATGCAACACCCTCGTATTCGGTTATTTGTCCGTCCACTTCGAGCTGGGCTAAATGGCGGCGCACTGCGGCAGCCGTCAAAACGAGTTCCTTCGCGAGTTCCGCGGAGGTAATCGGACCCTGTTCAATAATGAGACGGAGGATACGGTCTCTTGTGCCGATATCGGTATCTGATATTCCGGTCATCTGAGCCTCCTCCCCTACCTCCACTATTAAACAACATGCCCCTTTCTAAATTCCACCGCCACACGGGTTTTCTGGAATAATTCCAATGTGAGCATAGGCACGTTAGGTAAACCTGACTCGTTATGAGAATCTGTGCCGCCGGCTCTGTGCTGGCGGCGCGGGCGGGGCGGATGGCTACGGACGCGTATTTCGGGATTGGCGTGCGACGTAGGCAAGGATCCCCACCACAAGGCTGGGAGATTTCAGATCTCCGGCCAGCACGGCAGCTACGACATCCTCGACCGGGAACCACTTCGTCTCGATTTCAGCTTCCTCATCCTCACGCACGAATTGGTGGTCAGTGGCAGTGACTCCCTGCGCTAGGTACACGTGGAGCTGTTCATCGGAGCACCCGGGGGATGTGTAGTAGCTGGCCAGCGGCGTGTAGGTGGCTGCCTGATGGTCCGTTTCCTCGGCCAGTTCGCGGGCGGCTGCTGCCTCTGGAGCTTCGCCAGCAACGTCCAAGAGGCCAGCCGGGATCTCCCACATGACGCTCTGAACCGGGTGGCGATACTGGCGGATCAGCAATACCTCGGGGCCGTTATCCCTCTCGCGCACGGCGAGAATGCCCACTGCATCATCGTGGCGAATGAACTCACGGGTCATCGCGGCACCATTTGACTGCAGTTCAATATCATCGGCCACCACGCCAAAAATGTGACCGGTGAACGGCTCCGTGCGGCCGGTGATGCGGGCATGGTTGCTGTCCCGGACATCCGCGAGCTGGGTACTCATGCGCTCTTCCTTTCCAGTGCGGCAGCGATCAGGCCAGCGAAGAGTGGGTGAGCGGCCGTTGGGCGGCTCTTGAACTCGGGGTGGGCCTGCGTTGCCACGTAGTACGGATGAATGGCCCGTTCCATCTCCACGAACTCCACGAGCGTGCCATCGGGTGACGTGCCACTGACTGTCAACCCGGCCTCTTCGAGCTGGCCGCGGTAGTCCTGATTGACTTCATAACGATGGCGGTGGCGTTCGCTCACGGCACTCGCCCGATACAGTTCGGCAACCAGTGAGCCTTCGGTTAGCTGCGCCGGGTAAGCACCCAAACGCATCGTGCCTCCCATGTCCCCCTGACCATCCACGATCTTCTGCTGCTCGGCCATGGTGGCAATCACGGGCTCGGCCGTTTCAGCATCGAACTCTGTGGAGGAGGCCTCCGGCAGCCCGCACATATTCTGGGCGGCCTCGATCACCATGCACTGAAGGCCAAGGCAGATGCCCAGCGTGGGGATCTTGTTTTCGCGTGCGTAGCGCAGCGCGCCGATCTTGCCATCAAGCCCGCGCACCCCAAAGCCTCCCGGCACGAGGACAGCATCAACATCCGCGAACTGCTCGCGCGCGCCCTCCTGTGTTTCGCACAGGTCAGAGGCGACCCACTTGATATCTACGACGGCGGAATTGGCGAAACCGCCGGCACGTAGAGCTTCAGCAACCGAAAGGTAGGCATCGTGCAGATCAACGTACTTGCCAACAAGCGCAACCCGTACGCTCTCCTTCGGATGACGGACGCGATCCAGCAGCACGTTCCACTGCGTCCAATCCACATCACGGAAGCTGAGGCTCAGGCGGCGGATCACGTAGGAATCGAGCCCTTCTTGCGATAGCGTCACAGGGATCTCATAGATCGAGGCGGCGTCGCGGCATTCGATCACAGCTTCGCGATCAACATCGCACATCAGCGCGACCTTGTTCTTGATGCTTTCGTTCAGTTCGCGATCACAGCGCAGTACGATGGCATCAGGCTGGATACCGATGTTGCGCAGAGCGGCAACTGAATGCTGGGTTGGCTTCGTCTTGAGTTCCCCGCCAGCGGCCAGATATGGCACCAGCGAAACGTGAATGAACAGAACGTTTTCACGCCCAACAATCTGGCGCACCTGACGCGCAGCCTCAAGGAACGGCTGCGATTCGATATCGCCCACTGTGCCGCCGATTTCCGTGATGATCACGTCCGGCACTTGTCCATCCTTATCAGGCTGGGCCTGAGCGCGCATACGATCAATGATCTCATTGGTGATATGCGGGATCACTTGGACGCATTCGCCCAGATATCCCCCGGCGCGTTCGCGCGCCAAGACGCGTGAATACACCTGTCCGGTTGTCGAGTTTGCATCGCCCGTAAGCTCCACATCCAAGAAGCGCTCGTAATGGCCGATGTCCAGATCTGTTTCCGCACCGTCTTCGGTAACGAACACCTCTCCGTGTTGGAAAGGATTCATCGTGCCGGGATCCACGTTGATGTACGGATCAAGCTTTTGCATGGTGACGCGCAATCCGCGCGATCTTAAGAGGCGGCCCAAGCTGGAAGCCGTGAGCCCCTTACCAAGTGAACTCGCCACACCACCGGTGACGAAGATGTGCCTAGTGACCGTGTTCTGATTTCCCGGTAAACGGGCTGCTGTATGCTCCACGGGACTTCAGCCTATCACTAAGATCGTGTAGCCATTGACAGTGCTCGGCGATCTGTGACGTAGATGGCCAGCCCACCCCCACCCACAATGATGAGGCCGCCAACAACAACCGCGGCGCCCGCGCCGATGAGGCCCGTGCCAAGCCACGCAACGGCTCCACGAACCGCGGCGTATCCAAGAGCGCCAGCCACGCCGGCGGCACACGTGACCGTCAGGGCGGCGCGCCCGAGCCCGGCTATCGCATCGCTGCCCAGCGCCGCGCGGATCGCCACAAGCTGCCCAATCGCGCCGATGGTCATTCCAATGGAGATTGCCACACCAATCGCAATCAGGACTTGTGTGCGCCCCTCGATGCCGAACAGAACTTGAATTCCCAAGGCAATGCACACAGTGAACCATGCGGCCATGTTGACCACCACCACGGCACGAGAAGCCTCAAGTGCGTACAGAACGCGCGAACAGTGATAGATCAGGGCGTACCCCACAAGGCCGGGCGCCATAGCGATCAGGGCCACGTCCAAACCCGATGCTTCGCGTAGGTAATCGAATACCAGCTTGGCAGGTAGGGCCAGCGCGGCCAGCAGGGCCACACACATGATTCCGATTTCGAGCACAAGCCGGGTGGAGCGAGCTGTCAGCTCCGCGAGCCCCGGACGCCCGGGTAGTGCCGCCGCCTCGGAAAGGCGCGGAAAAACGGCGGTGGCGATCGGCACGGCAAAAACCGCGTAGGGAACCATGTAAATCGCATTGGCGAACGTATAAATCGGGTAGGCGCCCGTTTGCCCGCCATCTCCTGCCCCATAGGTATTGGCCACCACCATGATGGTGATGATCTGAACCTGCTGAGCAAGGATGCCGCCAAGGCCGGCTCCCATGAGCTTCACCGCTCGCTTGGCCACGCCGGGAGGAAAAGCAAACGTTGGCCGGATCTTCATCAGCCGCATCACCGGTATGAGCTGAGGCAACGAGAACGCGACGGTTCCCAGCGTTGTGCCCCACCCCAGCCACATGATCGATGCAGTGGACAGGGCCTCCGGGTCATGTTGATTGCCCTGTGCAAGCTCCCAGAAGATGACGAGGGCACCAATGACGGTCACAGCTGAGAGCATCGGTGCCAGAGCCGGCAAAATGAAGCGGCGATGGGCCTGAAGAATCCCCGTGCACACAAGCGATATGCCGTACAAAGGAATCTGGAGAGCGAACATGCGCAAAAGCCCTGCCGCTAGCTCCACCTCGTCGGATTCTGTGCCACGGCCAAGGAGAGCCGTGGTGATGGGAGTAGCGGCCAGCACAACAATCCCAGCGATCGGCAGCCCGATAGCCACGATCCACGTGAGTAGCGCGGAGGCCGTGCGGGAGGCCTCTTTTTCCATCTTCTTGGCGAGGAATCCCGAGATGAGCGGAATAACCGCGCCCGCCAGAGCGCCACCAGCGGCAACTTCAAACAGGACATTCGGGACGGTATTGGACGTTGAGTACGCTTCGCCTGCCAACGTGTCCCCGAGCGCGCCATTTTGCACCCACGTACGGACGAACCCGACAAGCCGGGACAGGAGTGTCAGGATCGCAATTGATCCCGCCGCGCCGGTAACGGTGGCAACCGCCTTGTTCATGGCCGTCCGAACTGATCAATCCGGGAGAGAACCGAATTGTTCTCAATCACCTTGGAGAAGGACACCTTTTCACTGGCGAGGGTCAGGCCAACCACGCAGGCCAAAGCACCTGCGCGAACGGCAGGGCACCGGACGGAGGCCAAAGAGTATCCCAAGCCGGCGCCGATCGCGTTTGCTCCCATATCCCCGAGCATGGTCTGGCCGGCCAAATCGGCTTCTGCGCAGACGGCACCGGTTGATATGATCCCCGCAGCGAGCCCCGAAGCTGCACCAGTTGACGCGATGAGCGGCGCAGCCACCGCAGCGCTCGCCTTGATGGCGCGCCCCGGGCGAAGGTCCAAAAGGTTGACGAGGTTGGCGGTTCCGGCGATCAGTGCCGTGCGCGTAACCCACGAAACCGTGCGGCCAGAAAGGCTCCGTTCGTCAGCCAGAGTTGCGGCCCCTGCTGCGGCGCCTGCCCCAATCAGAGCGATCTTGAGCGCACCAGAGGTCAGCTTGCCGCCGCGCAGCGCGCCCAAATGCCCGCGCAATCCCTTGCCTTTGGCAGGGAAACGATCTTCTAGCTGATCATCGATGTAGCCGGCTACCGCGCCAGCCCCAACGCTGATCAGCGCGCCGCACTTGCCGCGCCCAGGAACAGTAGCTGCGGCGCCAAGCATCCCAGCGCTCGCAACGAGTCCCTCGGTGAGTGATACGCTGCCGCCGCTAAATGACGTCCGGTCCCACGAAGCGAATGTGGCCCCGGAGCTACGCATTGCTTGCCGCGCAGCCATTGCTCCAGCCGCTGCGGCCAGAGCTCCCGATGTTACGCTCACTCTTCGTCATCCTCTGAATCACTGGCCGGCTTCGATGCATTCACCTTGCTGCCAAGTGGGGCATCGGCCGCCTGCTGGCTGCCGAGGGCAATGTGATCGTCAGTGAGCTCGGCTGCAACTGCCAGCGGCACGTTGAGGCGCCCTGGGGCCGATCCAATCGAATCCACCGTAGATCCATCGTTGGTGCCGCGCATGGCGAGCAAGAGATCGTCGTCGTTCGAAGCTCGTCCGTATCCAACGGTGGCCCCTCGGCTCGCGATCTGTGAAAACATCTGGGTGTAAATCCCGGATTGCGAATCGATCTCCGAGGTCTCGTTCGCGCTCAAATCCTCATCGGGCGAATACAGCGTTTCGGGGGTGACAACGATGATCGCATCCGCTGGCGCCGTAATCTCGCGATCAACCGTCACCAAAGCGTCTTCTTCAGCGGTCAGTGACCCCAGAAGGACGTTGGCGTTTTCGTTGCCGGTTCCCTGACGCAACACGTAATCCAACGCGGAGCTGACAATTTGATCATCGGTGGGATTCTCCGGCAAATCCTCGACGTATTCGGACACCTGGTTGGCGAACGCGCCGCGATAGGTGGCCTTATCAGAGCTGCTGTACGCATCGGTCAACGTCACCTGCCCGGAGATGGAGGCGCCGGCTTGCTCGAGGCTCTCGATCATTTCCGTCACGGCATCGCCGTTCGTCCCGGGGAGCAGGACAATCGCGAGATTGCGATCATCCAGGGTCCCGGGGAGCATATCTCCGGCCACGGTATCCAGCGCGCCATCTGATCCGGCCAGCTGATCTTCTACGAGCGCAAGATCATCGCGCAGCCCGTCGCGGGACTCACGAAGCGTATCGATCTGTCCCGAGAGGGTGTTGCCGATCGAGTTCTGCAGAGGCCCCGCACCAAGAATGATGCCAATAGCCAACGCCAGAAACACTGAGACCAGCGAAACAAGGTGGTACCTGAAATCAACCATAATGTGCCTATCAGAAGAGAGTCGCAAACCAGTGGACGATATCACCGAACCACGTGGAGATTAATCCGAACATCGCGTGTCCGGTGGCAGTGGCGAATAGAGCCGCCCCGATGGCGATACAGCCCGCAAGAATGAGGAAGAAGATCTGCCAATTAGAAATGCGTGAGCGGTACAGCTGCGATACGCCCTTGGCATCGATGAGCTTTCCGCCAATCGCCAGCCGGGTGAGGAACGTTGAAGCCATTCCGCTACGGCCCTTATCGAGGAACTCGATGAGCGTATTGTGTGTGCCGAGGGCAACGATGAGCTGGGCGCCCTTATCATCGGCGAGCAGCATGGCCACATCCTCGGATGTTCCCGTCACGGGGAATACCACATGCTCCACGCCCAGATCTTGAACGCGTTTGCGCCCCGGCGCCCGGCCATCACGATAAGCATGAACAATAATCTCTGCCCCGGAGGTCAGAGCTTTATCGGAGACGGAATCCATATCGCCCACGATCATGTCCAGCTTGAAGCCTTCTTCAAGGATGGCGTCCGCTCCCCCGTCCACGCCAATCATGATGGGCTTATACTCGCGGATGTATGGACGAAGCGCGGCTAAATCCTCCTTGTAGCGATATCCGCGCACAACCACAAGAACGTGACGGCCTTGGAAATCGGTTCTGACGTCCGGGACGCCAACGCCATCAAAAATCAGATCCTGCTCACGTTCCACGTATTCCATCGTGTTCGTAGCAAAGGCCTTGAGCTGAACGCTCATTCCGGCGCGAGCAGCTCCCTGATCCCCAGCAATAGTTTCCTCAGTCTGGACCGTGCCCTCAGCCAACAGTTCATCGCCGCGGTACACCCGGCCACCATCGATGTGGAGGACATCGCCTTCGCGCACGTCCATAATCTCCGTGCCCAGATCATCGATCAGAGGGATTCCCGCAGCTTCTAGGATTCCCGGGCCGAGATTCGGGTAACGGCCGGAGGTTGACTTTGCAGCGTTCAGGACGGCTTTGGGCTTGCATTCGACGAGTGCCTCCGCCGAAACGCGATCAATATCCGAATGGTTGATCACGGCGATATTGCCCGGTTCTAACCGTTTCGTCAGATTCTTGGTGCGCGGATCTACCCGGGCCTGAGCCTCAAGCTCCCCCGCTTCTTGCACGTCCTTCTTGCGGACTATTCGAAATGCCACGGTTTTATCGTGCCACATCCGCAGTGGAAAGCAGCTCAGCCGCGTGGGCGCGTGCCGTTGGAGAATCGGTTCCGGCAAGCATCCGTGCCAGCTCGCCAAGCCTTTGGTCCCCCGCCACGCGCTCCACATGTGTGATGGCAGATTTCTGCTTCGATTCCTTGACCACTACGTCTTGCGTGCCAGCGTATGCGGCAACCTGAGCAAGGTGGGTCACCACGATCACTTGGCTCGTAGCAGCCAGTGCCGCCAACCTGTGCCCCACTGCGAGGGCGGCACGCCCGCCCACTCCTGCATCGATCTCATCAAAAAGGAAAGTGTGGTGCTTATCATGGGCCTCAGCAGCCAATGACACCTCCACTGCCAACATAATGCGAGAGAGTTCGCCTCCAGAAGCGCTCTTTCCCAGCGGGGCCAGCGGAGCGCCCGCGTGCGAAGCAAGTTGGAACGCCACAACGTCTTTCCCATGGGCCGCGGGAGTGGGAGCTTCGGTCACTGAAATCGAGAAGGTGGCATCCGGCAACGCGAGCTGCGGGAGTTCTGCGGTCACGGCGGCAGTCAGCTTTTTGGCGGCGGACGATCTGGCTAATTGCAGCGCCTTGCCGGCCTTGTCCATGGCAGCCCGAGCCTGATCAAGCGCCGCTTCCAGCCTCTCACGCGTGGCATCCACATCGCCTAGATCCTCTAAGGCTGCCCGCGCCTGATCGGCCTCCTCGATCGCCTGATCCAGATCCATGCCGAGCGCTTTGCGTAGCCCTTGGAGAGCTTGGCGGCGGGAATAGAT
>NZ_JBQCZW010000036.1:14453-18802 GCF_052089425.1 Ancrocorticia sp.
TTGGCTGGATATCATCCACTTTGGCCACGAGAGCCTCGTATGCCAGCCGCGCCCGGGCTGCGTCTTGAGCCTGCTCCTCGAACTGTTCGATCTGAGTGCTGGCCTCGTTGTAGGCCTCCCACGCCGAACGCCACGTGGCGAACGCCCGAGTCACCGGCGCTCCGCCAAATTCATCGAGGGCCACCCGCTGCTGGCTGGGTGTGGCAAGGCGAAGCTGATCGGTTTGGCCGTGAACTGTCACAAGGGCGCCGGCAATTTCCGTCAGCACACTGGTGGGCACAGTCCGGCCTCCGATGAAGGATCGCGAACGCCCACTGGCGGGAACCTGGCGCGAAATAATGACTGTTGCTGTGCCGTCTTCCTCGTCCACGTCACCGCCGGCCTCCACGATTCGTGGGACAACCTCCGAATCGGCCGGTACAGAGAAGACTCCTTCAACAACGGCGCTCTTCGCCCCACGCCGGACTTTGGACGAATCGGCCTTCGCCCCCAAGAGCAATTCGAGGGACGTGACGGCCATCGTTTTACCGGCACCAGTTTCGCCCGTCAGTGCGGTCAGTCCTGTGCCCAGTTCAAGTTCGGCGGATTCGATCACGCCAAGGTTAGAAATCCGAAGCTGCTCAATCACGTTACTTCTCCACAGCGTCCAGACGCTTGTCCTCACCATTCGGGGCACCTGTCCCGTTTGCCCTCCATCCCTTAACGGGAAGTTGGAATTTCGTGACAAGACGCCCAGAGAATGGCGAATCGTTCAGGCGCGCTAACTTGACCGGCGCCGCCCCACGGACGATTCGGATCACAGAGCCACAGGGAGCTTCAATCATGCGCCGCCCGTCACACCACACGCGCGCATTGTCTTCCAATACGTGAAGCTCGAGTGTGGAGTCCGGCCCCACAACGAGCGGGCGAGTGAAGAGGGCGTGTGCCGCGATGGGTGTCATCACCATGCAGTCCACGTTCGGCCACACCACGGGGCCGCCCGCCGAAAAGTTGTACGCGGTAGAGCCGGTGGCGGTTGAACACACCACCGTGTCCACTTTGAATGAGGACAATTCACGCCCGTCCACGCCGATGGAAGCTTCGATCATCTGGGCATTTGGATCCTTTTCGATCGCCGTCTCGTTGAGCGCCCAGTTCCGGTGTTCGGTCCCATCGGGGAGCTTGACGCTCACGTCGATGGTCATCCGTTCGTTGATCAGCCAGTTCCCATCCACGATGTTCTGAATGACCTGTGGAATATCGTCAGGATCCGCCTCGGAGAGGAAGCCCACGTGCCCGTAGTTGATGCCGAGGATCGGTACGCCTGCGGGCCGCCCCAATTCGGCCGCCCGCAAAATGGTCCCGTCTCCGCCGATTACAAGAATCAGTTCAGATCCGGCCACCGCATGAGACGCCCCACCAACCGCCGCATCAACCGCCGTCTCCGTTTCCACGGCGAAGCCCAGCTCTGTCAGGTGTTGCGCCACAACATCGGCGGTTTGGGCGGCATCTTGCCGTTCGGGGTGAGAAATGAGCGTGATCCGCCGAGTCATGCTACCTACGCTTCCTGGCCCGCCGGGCCGTTTTCTATTGCGGTAGCCACGCTATCAGCAAGAGCATCCCCAAGCAGGTCCGCCCCACCCGAAATCATGTGAAGGAAGTACTCCACGTTACCTGCAGGTCCGGGCAGCGGCGAAGCTGCCACGGCCTGAATCCCCAAACCGCACCTTCGTGCAGCCTCAGCAACATTCACAACAGCCTCAGCGTGCAGGCGCGTATCGCGAACCACGCCGCCTGAACCAAGTTGGTCCTTACCCACCTCGAATTGCGGTTTGACCATGAGGAGGAAATCGGCTCCGGGCGCCGCCGCCCGAACCAGAGCGGGCATCACCAGCCCAAGAGAAATAAAGGACAAATCCCCCACAACAATCTCCGGGGGTGGCGCCACAATCGTTGGGTCCAGAGTGCGTACATTCGTCCGCTCTATCACGCTCACCCGCGGATCTTCGCGTAACTTCCACGCGATCTGCCCGTACCCCACATCCACGGCCACCACGTGCCCGGCCCCGCGCCGCAGCAGCACGTCCGTGAAGCCGCCAGTCGAGGCACCGGCATCCAAGCAGCGTTTTCCCTCAATGTCGGGAGCGCGATCGCCCAGTTCGTCGAGTGCCCCGATCAGCTTGTATGCCCCGCGGGATACATAATCCTCGCGCCTGCCCTCCACGATCCGCAGTGGCTGAGCGGGATCCATCTGGCGTGCAGGCTTGGTGACCTTCTGGCCGTCCAATAGCACGAGGCCATCGGCGATCAGCTCCCTCGCGTGCTCACGCGAACGCGCCAGCTTGCGCCGCACCAACTCCGTATCTACACGGTTGAGCCGCCCCACGGTTAGCCCTGCGCCTTTCCGAGCTTATGCGTCAGATCCTCCAGAAGCTCGCCAAGGGCACCGATCTGGGCGTCCGTATCCTGTTCGTCAAGGTTGGCCAGCACCTCATCGGCCTCGCGTGGTGCGCGAGGGGCCGCAGGAAGATTCTCACTCATGATCTCTGCTCACGGTGATCTCCGGCAGCGCCGCAGAAATCTCACTGACGGAGACTCCTGAATCCGCCGCACCCCATGCCGATAGCGCGAGAGAACGGTACTGGTTGAGGTTAAGTTCCACAGGATCGGCGCCGAGCCGGCGAACCAACCCGTCGTCGTCCCCAATCGTTCCCACCTCAAAAGCGGAGCCCGTCCAACGCGCGTGCGCCTCACCAACCCACGCCTGCGGACCGTCGCCACCGGAATCCGGGTAGGGCTCCAACATGGCTCGCAAATCGTCCGCCAAGTAAGTGGGCCTCTGATGCGCGGGCGCGAGGCAAATGTCGCGCGCCGATGCCAGTCCCGTCAGCACATGCAGCACCGGCATTCCAGCGCTCACGGCACCTTGAATATCGGTATCAAGGTTGTCCCCGATCGCGAACGGGCTACGCGCTTCGAGCATTTTCGCGGCGATCTGGAAGATTTCCGGTTCGGGTTTTCCCGCGGAGAGCGGCTCCACGCCGGTTGAATTCGAAATGGCACGCGCGAGCGATCCATTGCCCACCATAAGACCGCGTTCGCGTGGGATCGTCTTGTCCAGATTGGTGCACACGTAGAGCGCGCCCGCACGGATCGCGAGAGCCGCCTCGCTCAAGTCAGCCCAGTTTGCTTCGGGATAGAAGCCCTGAATAACCGCTGCTGGGTGGTCATCAGCAGATTCGACGACGACGAGCCCCCTCGCCGTCACCTCATCCCTCAGGGCCTGTGCACCGAGGACGAGGATCTTGGAGCCGGGCTCAACATGCTCGGCCAACATCTGCGAACCTACCTGAGCCGAATTGACCACCGAATCTGCCGGCGCTGGAATCCCTATGGCCTCCAGCTGAGCAGCCACGACGGCCGGATGGCGCGAGGCATTGTTGGTCACGTAAGCCTGCTTGAGCCCCATACCCACGGCCGCGGAAATTGATTCGGGCGCGTGAACAACTGGCTCTTGACCCAGATAGCACACGCCGTCCAGATCGAACAGTCCTACATCAAACTGGCTAACAAGCGCTTGAGTCACTGCTCTTCAGCCTCCGGCTTTGTGTCCTCCGCTTCTTCTGAGACGGACTCGACCTCAACACCTTCAACCTCAGAATCATCTGCAGCCGAATCAGCATCGGAGGATTCGTCAACCGTTTCCTCTTCTTCGTCTTGGTACACGTCAACTTCGCCTTCCTCAGCGAAGATCGGTGCCCACGTTGAACGGATCTCTTCGGCCTCATCTTCACGGCCGAGTTCCTCGTAGCGATCAGCGCGGATCAGCTCCACGCGTGCACGGAGCATCTGCTGAAGGTTCTCTGCCTTGATCTTCTCGATCACGGAGAGTCCGCCCTCTGAATCGCCAGTATCGGCACGGGCGCCTGACGTCACAAGCGCCAGTTCGATCTGCGCCTCGCTGTCCAGCCGCTTCATCGGGATCTCAGCGATGAAGGACAGGGCCTTCTCAGCCCGGCCCAAGCCGCGCTCAGAATCGGCCTCGATCGCCACATGGGTATAATCGTCGGTCATCCGGCGGTACGTGCGCAGCTCGCGCAGCGCCTCCGCGTAACGCCCCGTCACATAGGCCGCTAAACCTAGCGCTTCACGCACGATATCTACACGCGCTGCATGGCGGTATGCCGCCTGAGCATGCTCATAGGCAACCTCAGAATTCTCATCCATCATGGTGCCGGCGTAGACGAGATGGCGGGCCACGCGGTCCGCATTGTCCTTGGTCAACGAGTTCAGGCGCCGGCGGGAATCTTTATCCAAGTCTGCTGGGGTAATAACCTCGGGGACTTCTGGATCACGGGGACGGTCACGGT
>NZ_JBQCZW010000037.1:0-18350 GCF_052089425.1 Ancrocorticia sp.
CCTGCGTAAGTACGAGGGTGCCGTCATTCTGGTGACGCACGATGAAGGCGCCGTGGAGGCACTGGCTCCCGAACGGGTTCTGTTGCTTCCGGATGGTGACGAGGATCTGTGGTCCGATGACTATCTGGATCTGATCGCGCTGGCTTAATTTCGCTGGCTTAATTTCGCTGGCGTAGCGAGTGGCGCCGCCCTGTAGTCTTGACCTATGCCACAACTTATCCTGATGCGCCACGCCAAGGCGGCGAACGGCAGCAGAGATTTCAAGCGACCGCTCACCAGATCGGGCCGAGAAGAAGCCTTCTCCCAGGCCAGCCCGCTGACCGACCGCGTTGGGCGCATTGACCTTGTTCTCGTTTCGGCGGCCGAGCGCACCCTCCAAACCCTCGAGGCCCTGAAATCAGGCGGATTGGAGGTGGGGGAGGCACTCCCCAGCGAGGACCTGTACGGGGCCGGCTGGCACGAGGTGGTGGAGATGCTGCGCGAGGTTCCCGCCACGGCCGGCACGGTTCTGGTTGTGGGACACGAACCCACCATGTCGGCTGCCACCGGATTGCTGGCCGCCGAGGATTCGCCCGCATACGGCCAATTGCAGTTCGGCTTTCCCACCGCCACGGCGGCGCTCGGGCGCGTGGAGGAGTGGGCCGGGCTGGATGAGGGGGGCCTCTACCTCAGCGAGATTCTTCGGGTGGCCCGGTAAGTTTTTTGACGACGACGACGATCTTTTTCGACGCCGCCGGTCTCACCACGAAGCCGGTGTACCAGTGGTTAATCCCTGAGCTGGCGCGCGGCGGGCGTGGCGTGTGCGTGCACGCTCTTGACGGCGCTGCTTAGCCCATGCGGAGTATCCCTTGGCCCACTGGGCCTTGAGTTCGGGATCTGACATAA
Source organism: Ancrocorticia sp. (assembly GCF_052089425.1). Classification (NCBI taxonomy): domain Bacteria; kingdom Bacillati; phylum Actinomycetota; class Actinomycetes; order Actinomycetales; family Actinomycetaceae; genus Ancrocorticia; species Ancrocorticia sp. The sequence continues at coordinate 886 of NZ_JBQCZW010000037.1, forward strand.
CAAGGGCAACTGTCTGGCAATCCTCTGGGCCCGTGACGTAGGGCTGGCACAGTGTGCAGGGCTCGCCGTACCTGAGAGGGCACTTGGGAGCGTTGGCATTGGACACGGTTCTATTTTACTCCTTCGGCATCCCAGCCGAGCAGTGCGATGAGGATATCGAGGCGCGGTACGGTAATGGCGGCATCGGCGCGCTCCAGAACAATGGGTTTGGCGCAGAACGCCACGGACAGTCCGGAGATCTCCATCATGCCCAGATCGTTGGCACCGTCCCCCATGGCCACCACGCGATCCAGCTCCACACCCAGATCGCTTGCCCACTGGCGAACGGCGGCGGTTTTGGCTGCGCCGTCTATGATCTGGCCACTGGTGCGCCCGGTCAGGCGCCGATCGTCCACTTCCAGCCTGTTCGCGAGGATGCGATCAACACCTAGCGGGGCCGCGAACTGGTCCACCACCTCGTGGAAGCCGCCTGAGACCAAGCCGAAGGCTCCGCCGCGCCCGTGCACGGCGCCGATCAGCTCGCGAGCGCCGGGGTGCACTATTACACGGGCGGCTGCCTGCTCAAACACGCTCTGCTCCACGCCTGAGAGTGTGGCCACGCGCTCGCGCAAAGACGCAGCGAAATCCAGTTCGCCGGCCATGGCGCGTGAGGTGATCTCCCGGACCTGCTCCTCGCTTCCGGCGGCACCGGCCAGCATCTCGATCACTTCGTTGGCAATGAAGGTGGAATCCACATCGGTCACGATCAGGCCGGGGCCGTCCGTGGCCATCGCTCCGGTCACCATGGCTGCGTCCACTTTGAGGGCAATCGCAGGCCCGCGCAGCTGTTCGCGAAGCCACGGCCCGTCTACCTCCGTGCGGGCCCGCCCCACGAGGCTCAGGGTGTGCAGATCGTTGACTGCCGGCTCGCTGGACTGAACACCGGCACACGCCTGCTCGAACACATGGTGGGTGTGGGCAAGGAGACCGGGCGGCAGGGGCGAAGGTGAAGCGAGGGAGAACCGGATCGGCTCTCCCTCGCGAATAGTCAGGCTCATGCCGCCAGACTACCTACTTCGGAACATGCATGCCCTTGGGTACCACGGTGATGCCACCGGGGGATATGTCCAGCCCACGCTCACGGTCGCGCTCATGATCAACGCCCACACTGGCGCCTTCTTCGATCACGGCGTGCTTATCGATGATTGCGTTGACAATCGTGGTGTTGCGCATGACTTGGACGCCGTCGAATATGACGGATTGGCGCACCGATGCCCACGAGTTCACGCGCACACCGGGTGAAAGCACGGAGCCGATCACTTCGGCACCCGAGATGATCACTCCGGGCGAGATGATGGAATCAAGGGCGTGGCCAAGCCTCGTGTGGTGCCCGTACACGAACTTTGCGGGCGGCAGGCCCGTGTAGCCCGTGAGAAGCGGCCACCGATCGTTGTACAGGTTGAATACGGGCTCCACGTTGATGAGATCCATGTTGGCATCGTAAAAGGCATCGATGCTTCCCACGTCGCGCCAGTAGTTCTCATCGCGTTTGGTGGATCCTGGCACCGCGTTGAAGGTGAAATCGTAAACCCCGCAATTGCCGGCATCCACGAAGGACGGAACGATGCTCCCGCCCATATCGTGGGCAGAATCCTCGTCGGCCGCGTCCTCCATGAGAACCCTGTACAGGGCCTCGGTGCTGAACACGTAGTTGCCCATGGAGGCGAGGAACTCGTCCGGTGAATCTGGCAGGCCAAGCCCCGTGGTGTCCTGCGGCTTTTCGAGGAAGCGGGACACCTTCTTCGTGTTGTCCTTATCCACATCGATCACACCGAACGAAGGCGCCAGATCCAAGGGCTGGCGAATGCCGGCCACGGTCAGATCGAAGCCCGATTCGATGTGCTGGGCAACCATCTGGGAGAAGTCCATGCGGTAGATGTTGTCAGCACCGGTCACAAGTACGATATCGGGGCGTTCGTCATCGAGCACGTTGAGTGACTGGTAGATGGCGTCCGCTGACCCTAAGAACCAATTCTTGCCGCGGCGTTGCTGAGCGGGAACCGGTGCCACATAGTTGCCCAACAGGTTGGACATCTGCCACGTCTTCGTGATGTGACGGTCAAGAGAATGGGACTTGTACTGCGTCAGTACGATGATTTTGAGGTACCCCGAGTTCACGATGTTGCTCAACGCAAAATCGATCAGGCGGTAAATTCCCCCGAATGGGACGGCTGGTTTTGCGCGGTCTTGGGTGAGCGGCATGAGCCGCTTTCCTTCTCCGCCAGCCAAGACAATGCTTAGTATGCGTGGTTCTGATCTCATGGAAACACTCTAGCGAATGAGAGTGACCGAGCGCACGTTTTGGACAACTCGTGCAATCTTCTCCTGAGTGCCCCGTTTGCGGATAGAGTAGTGGCTGAGCATTTTCAATGAGGAAGGACTAACATGCGAGTCGATCTGCTAACCCGCGAATTTCCACCACACGTGTACGGCGGTGCCGGGGTGCACGTGACCGAACTTGCGAAGGTCCTCGGCACACACGCCGATGTACGTGTCCGGGCTTTTGACGGTCCCAGATCTGAGGATGACGTGGCAGAGTTGCCACATGGCGTGCAGCTAGATGGGTACGATTATCTGGCCGGTTTGGAGAACGCAAACGCCGCGCTGCGTACGCTCTCAGTTGATCTGGCGATCGCTCAAGATATTGGTGGGGCGGACATTGTCCATTCCCACACGTGGTACGCCAATATGGCCGGTCACCTCGGCTCGATGCTGTACGGCATCCCTCACGTGGTTTCCGCCCACTCGCTGGAGCCACTACGCCCGTGGAAGCGCGAACAGCTGGGCGGCGGATACAACATTTCCTCGTGGGCGGAGAAAACGTCTTATGAGGCAGCTGCGGGAATTGTTGCCGTATCAAACGGTATGCGTGAGGACATTCTGCGCGCCTACCCGAAGATCCACCCTGAGCGCGTGAGGGTTATCCACAACGGAATCGATCTGGACGAATGGAAGGCTCCGCAAACGGAGGCCGAGTGGGAGAAGGCTCGCGAATTCTTCGCCTCGTACGGCTTGGATCCGGATCGGCCTACGATCGTGTTCGTTGGCCGGATCACGCGTCAGAAGGGCGTGCCGGGATTGCTGCGTGCCCTGAAGAAGATTTCCCCGGAGATTCAGGTGATCTTGTGCGCTGGTGCTCCCGATACTCCCGAGATCGCGGATGAAACCCGCAAGCTTGTTGAGGAACTCCAGAAGAATCGCGATTCCGTTGTGTGGATTGAGGACATGCTGGGCCACGATCGGATTGTTCAGCTCGAATCGTGTTCCACGGTGTTTGTTACGCCCTCTATTTACGAGCCGCTCGGCATTGTGAATTTGGAGGCGATGGCCGTTGGGTTGCCCGTTGTGGGTACGGCCACCGGTGGTATTCCGGATTGTATCGACGACGGCGAGACCGGCACCCTTGTTCCCATCGAACAACTTAATGATGGAACGGGCACGCCCATCCATCCCGAGAAGTTCGAGGCCGATTTGGCCGAGGCGCTTGAGGATATGTGTTCCGATCCGGCACGCGCCAAGAAGATGGGTGCTGCGGGGCGCAAGCGCGTGGAAGAACACTTCTCGTGGGCCTCCATCGGGGTGAAGACGATGGACTTCTATCGGGACGTTATCGCCGGACTTTAGCCAAGCTGGTCTAGGCTAAGACCATGCGTGATGTGTTGGAACTGAAAGATGCCACTGTCAAGCGCGGTGGCCGCAACATCTTGGAGCAGGTCAATTGGCGGGTCAACGAAGGTGAACGCTGGGTAGTGCTCGGGCCGAATGGAGCGGGTAAAACCACATCCATTCAGCTGGCCGCTGGGCGGATGTACCCGTCCAGCGGTGAGGTCCGGATTGTTGGTGAAACTCTCGGACACGTGGATGTGAACCAGCTGCGCCCACTGGTTGGCTTGGCTTCGGCCTCCCTCGATGCCAAGATTCCATCCGGCCAGCGCGTGATTGACGTGGTTCGTACTGCAGCCTATGGTCAGCTCGCCCGTTGGCGCGAGGTGTACGAGGAAGAAGATTCCGCACGCGCTCAGGAGCTTCTTGAGGGCTTGGGAGTTGGTGGGCTGGCGGGGCGGCTGTTCACCACCATTTCTTCGGGTGAAAGCAAGCGCGTGGGCATTGCTCGCGCGCTCATGCCCAATCCTGAGGTGCTCATCTTGGACGAACCCACATCTGGCCTTGACCTTGGCGGGCGTGAATCGCTTCTGCAAACGTTGAGCGGCTTGGCCCATCAGGCCTATGCCCCCGTGCTGGTGCTTGTCACCCACCATGTCGAGGAGATTCCCGAGGGTTTCACCCACGCGCTGCTCTTACGCGAGGGCAAGGTATTCGCCGCCGGTCCCATCGACGAGACGATTACATCGGAGAATATGTCCCGGCTATTCGGCTTATCGCTGGCGATCGAGAGTTCGCAGGGGCGCTACGCCGCACGGGCCCTGCACCGAAACGGGGCGTGACGGGCCCTTTGTCCTTTTGTCGGAGTGTGCCTGTAAGCTTAACCTCAACGGTCGCCAAGGAGCGCGGCACGAACGGAAGGATTTCCGCATGACTTGGTACATCTGGCTGATCATCGCCATCGTCTGCTTTATCATCGAGACCTTTACCGTCGAGTTCACATTCTTGATGCTCGGCGGATCAGCGCTCGTTGCAACGGGCGTTGCTTTTGGAACAGATAGCTTGGTGTGGCAGGTTCTCGCATTTTCCGTCGCCTCCCTTGTCTTGATCTTGTTTGCCCGCCCGTGGGCCCTCAAGAAGATGAATCCGCAGGGCCCCGCCGCAGGAAACGTCTACGGGCAGGTAGGCAAACACGCCCGCACCCTCACAGGTGTGGATGATCGATCGGGCCGTGTCAAAATCGGTGGTGACGTCTGGTCGGCTCGGTCAACTGTCGGATTTATTCCTGAGGGAGCCGACGTCGTCGTCGTCCATATAGATGGCGCTACCGCAGTAGTTGCGCCTTACACACCCCAGTCTTGACCCCAAACGAACCAACGGAGGAACCACATGGATTCGAGTGAAATCGTACTAATTCTGCTTGGCCTTCTGCTTATCTTTGTGATCGCGTCCGTTTTTCGGGCCGTCTTCAAGGTACATCAGGGCTACACCGTGATCGTGGAGCGGCTTGGACGCTACCACAAAACGTATCAACCCGGGCTCCACTTTCTTGTGCCGTTCTTTGACACCATCCGCCAGCGCATCGATATGCGTGAGCAAGTGGTGCCTTTCCCGCCTCAGACGGTGATTACCTCGGATAACATCAACGTATCCATCGATACCGTCATCTACTACCAGATCACTAATCCAGAGGCTGCCACCTACGAAATCGCGAACCCCATGTCCGCGATCGAGCAGCTGTCCGTGACCACGATGCGTAACATCATCGGAACGATGGACATGGAGCAGGCGCTGACCGGACGTGACCAGATCAATGGTCAGCTCCGCGGCGTGCTGGATGAGGCGACTGGGCGCTGGGGTATTCGAGTGTCCCGCGTGGAGCTCAAGGCGATCGATCCGCCGGCCACTGTGCAAAACGCCATGGAGCAGCAGATGAAGGCCGAGCGTGACCGCCGCGCCGCAATTCTGACCGCTGAAGGTGTCAAGCAGTCCGCGATTCTGACCGCTGAGGGCGAGAAGCAATCCGCTATTCTGCGTGCTGAAGGTCAGGCACAGTCCACCATCTTGAAGGCGCAGGGTGAATCCCGAGCCATCCTCCAGGTGTTCGATGCTATCCATCGCGGCAACGCGGATCCGAAGCTGCTCTCCTACGAGTACATCCGGATGCTGCCGCAGATCGCGCAGTCCTCCTCGTCCAAGCTGTGGATGATCCCGAGCGATTTGACCTCTGCGCTTGACGCCGTGTCCAAGGGCTTTTCTCAGCCTGGCGATTCGGATGATGAAGAACCCGCCAATAGCACGCCGAAGGAGAGCCGCGTGCGGTTCCCGGAGAAGGGCGAAATCGCCGAGGCATTGGCAGCCACAAGCCTGCCGGACATCGATCAGGCCCTCACCGATGCCAAGGGTGAGGCGAGCAAGGCCACCGATGTGGCCACCGAATCGGGTACCCAGAGCGGGCGTCACTTTGATCCGGGTGCGGAATCTGGGCAACGTCCCAACCTTCCCGATGGGATCTAGCTGTTAGTAGCTGATGGAGACGCGGGCCGAATTGTTCGGCCCGCGTTTTCGTGTGTCGGGCCGGATTCGCAGGTAGTGGGACGAACGTGCAACCATAGGGCGTGCTCATTTCGATTACTGACTTGGATGATCCGCGACTACTCGATTACAACCACCTGACCGATGTGGCGCTGCGGAGGAAGCTGGAAACCGAACACGGGCTCTACATGGCCGAGTCCACGAAGGTCATCATGCGAGCTATTGAGGCCGGGCACAAGCCGCGTTCCTTCCTGACGGACGCGCGCTGGTTGCCGGATCTGGAGCCGTGGATTGAACAGGCAACAGGAAGTCCCGATGGCGGGGATCTGCCCGTGTTTATTGGGCAAGAGGATACACTGCAGCAGATCACGGGATTTCACTTGCATCGCGGGGCGTTGGCAGCCATGAACAGGCCGGAGCTTGCCGATCCGGTCCAGCTTCTCTCCACGGCAGGTGGGGGAAAGCCTGCCAAGAGAATCGTTATTCTCGAGGGGCTTGTGGATCACACCAATGTGGGTGCGATTTTCCGTTCGGCGGCTGCGCTGGGTGTCGATACCGTGCTGGTGAGTGATGATTGCGGAGATCCTCTGTACCGGCGTTCGGTTCGAGTGTCCATGGGGACCGTGTTTCAGGTTCCGTGGACGCGCATTCACGAATGGCCCCGGTCTATCGAGCGTTTGCATCAGGCGGGGATCACAACGGCCGCTCTCGCGTTGAGAGAGGGGGCGATCCCGCTGGACGAATTCGCGCAGCTGCCCGAATGTACGGGGGAGGATTCGCGCGTGGCTCTCATCATGGGCACAGAAGGTGATGGCCTGAAACAGCGCACCATCAACACGGCAAACTACACCGTGACTATTCCCATGGCCGGGCACGTGGATTCGCTCAACGTTGCGGCCGCGAGCGCGGTGGCGTGTTGGGAACTGCGTATCCGCTAGCCACTATGTAGTCATGACGTAATACCGGGTATACCCCGTCGCCTTGCGGGGAATACCCGGTGAAGGTGAAGGCATGGCTGAATCTTCACCTCTTGAAAAACAAGTTGCTACCCTTTTCGCTAAGACGCTTCGCAGCAGGCGTGAAGAACTGGGATTATCGCAAGAAGATGTGGCACAAAAGGCCGGGATCGATCGCAATCATTATCAGCTCATGGAACATGCCCGCTCCGATCGTAAATCGAACAAGCCTGTTAATCCCCAGATGTTTACTCTCTTAAGGCTCGCCGATGCGCTGAAGATGCCTCTCGAGGATCTCATTGAGGATGTTGCGATTACTTACCGGCGTGAGAGTGGTAGCTCCCTAGGAAATGGTTGATGCCCCCGCGTAACCGAGTTGGCGCCACGCCTCGTACACCGCGATAGATGCGGAGTTGGCCAGATTGAGCGATCGCAGGTGTGGCATCATCGGGATACGCAATGCGCGTTCAATCGCGGGGTGGGCAACCACGGATGCGGGAAGGCCGGTGGGCTCCGGGCCAAAGAGAAGGACGTCACCATCGCGATAGGACACATCGGCAAAGCTATTCTCCGTGTGGCCCGTATAGGCGAAGATGCGCTGGCCTTCCACATCCGCAAGCAGCGCGTCAAAGTCCTTGTGGATTCGCAGATCGGCAAGATCGTGGTAATCGAGGCCGGCGCGCTTGAGGTGCGCGTCTGAAAAGTTGAATCCTAGGGGTTCCACCAAGTGGAGGACAGATCCTGTGCATGCGGCAAGGCGTATGGCCGCACCAGTGTTGCCCGGGATGCGCGGCTCGTAGAAGACGATATGAAACACCCCCACATGCTACTCGGCCTGTGGGGGTTGGGGTTTAATCCCTCCGGTAGGTGGCGGTCAGGCGTGCGCGCGCGATCGTGTGGAACACCGCCGTGAATGCGGCCGTTGTGGGAGTGACTGATGCCGCCTCAAGGCCCAGTGTGGGGACGTCAAGGGCGTGGACGGCAAAAATGTAGCGGTGTGGCCGGTCTCCTAGCGGTGGAGCGGCACCTGCATACCGGGCTTCGTTTGCGTCATTGCGGACGTGTAGCGCTGATTCCGGTAGGAGAATGTCCGAGCTGCCAGCTCCTTGGTCCAACCTCGTGGTGCTACGCGGAACGTCAATGATGGTCCAGTGCCAATACCCGGCGGGTGTGGGTGCGTCAGGATCGAAGCAGGAGACGAGGAATCCTTGAGTTTCCTCGGGAAATCCTTTCCACGACAGCTGTGGGGAGAGGTTTGCTCCGTCGGCTGTGTGCATGAGGGGCATCAGCTCTCCGTCGCGAATGTCCGTGCTGGTCAGTGCGAAATCTGGACAGGCGGGGAGCAGGTTGTATGGGTCTGGGGCTATCGGCCGTGTGAAGTCCATAACACCACGGTAGAACATGGCCGGTGGGCAGGCAAAGAGGCAGGGCCAACAACTTCGTGGTGGAAACGTGTGGGAGGGAGAGGTTAGTCTATTTATCGAACACAGTTTCGAGTATTGGTGAAAGCGGAGGGGGAGTGATGGATACAGCCGGGAAGCTAAGCGCTGCACGCAGTGTGTTGATGCAAGCAGAAACGGCCGTTGGATTGAACGTAAGCCGCTCCCTTGATCGCCATGATTCTGAGTGGGACCACCTTGCCCGCTGGGATGTTCCTGCCCCTTTACAGGAAGTTTTTCCGGCTGGGCTGGCCCAAGGAATCACTATTGGCGTGCATGGCAGCAGGCTTACCAGCATGCTGTTGGCCGGGGTTGCCAGCTCGCAAGGTGCGTGGGTTGCCTGCCTAGGGATTCCCGATATGAGTTGGGGGATGGCCGGGATCCTCGGCATGAATCTTGAGCATACGGTCTGTGTGCCGGATTGCCCTGGCCCCATGCTTACTCAAGCCATTTCGGCGGCGATTGATGGTTTTGACGTTGTTCTTGTTGGCCCCAGTATTCTTGAACGCCGCGATACCCGTGTGCTGGCACGCCGGGCACTATCGCGGCGAACCCTCCTTCTGGGAGAAGGATGGCATGCGCGCAGCCACGCCGATGGGACCCTCGTTGACATAGGCGGGGCGGGGCGGGGCGGAGGCCACATTTCTTCTCTGACACTGCGGTTGAGCACTGATTCTTCAGATACGTCCAGCCTGATTGAGATCACGGGGCAGGGGTGGCAGGCGGCCGAAACGATAGATCGTGGCCTGCACGCTGTTTCGCGATTGGAAGTGGTGGGCTCATGAGGATATCCGGGAGTGTGTGGGTGCCCGATTGGGCGGTGACAGCCGTAGAAATCTCCGGGGAGATAGAACCGGGCACACCTGCGGCGGTATACGGGAAAAGCGGCATTGTTTCGGCCAATTCATGGGCGCGCACGGAAGGTGTTCGTGAAGGTATGAGCCGGCGTGGGGCGCACGCGCTGTGTCCTAGCGCCGTCCTTCTCCCCGCCGATCCCATGCGGGAAGCGGCCCGGTTCGAGCCGATCATGCGAGCCCTTGATCGTCATATCGCGAACGCCTTAGTGATTGAACCCGGGCGTGTTCTTTTTACTGCTACGGGAGCTATCAGGGCGGCCGGGGGTCCAGAGCCTCTCGCTGAAGCGGTGATTGGAGAGATCAACGATGCTGCCGGATGCGAAGGGCTGGTGGGTTTCGGCCAAGGAACACTCACCGCGCTGTTAGCGGCTTCCGGCAATGAATGTGTTGTGCCGGAACGCACGATCTCCTACTTGGACAACAAGCCGTTGAGCGCTCTGAGGGTTGCGGCTTCATCCCAGCGTGTGCTCCTCGAGATCACGGAGTGCATTGAGTTGTTGGGCAGGCTGGGCATTTCCCGTATTGGTGGCCTTCGCAAGCTTGGACGAATAGCGCTTATGACCCGTTTCGGGCAAACAGGTCACCTGATCTGGCGGCTGATATCTGCAGAAGATGTGCATGTGGCCGGCCAACAGAAGGCCGCGCCCGAATTTTCCGCTTCCCGCGGGTTTGATCCTCCGTTGGACAACACCGAACAGACAGTGTTTGCTGCGAAAATGCTCGCGGATGAACTGGGCGAAGAAATGGCCTCGCGATCGCTAGCCGGAGGAAGGCTCGCAATCAATGCCCATCTGATGAGTGGTAGTGAACTGCGGCGTTCATGGCTGCTTGACGGGGGAGGCGTCAAAGACATCGTGGACCGGGTCCGGTGGCAGCTGGCAAGTTGGTTGTCCGGGGGAGAAGAGGGATCCAGCATTGTCCGCCTCACCCTCCAGATGGATGATCTGCTTCCTGCCGGCTACCGCCCCCAGCCGCTGTGGGGCGGGCAGAGCGCCAATGACTATCGGGCGGAGAAGGCGGCCGTGCGGCTTCAAAGCCTTCTTGGTGAAGAGGCCGTTCAGGTGCCCTACAAGGCAGGCGGGCGCCTGCCCAGTGAACGCTATCGGGTGCGGGCGTGGAATGAGGCGCGATCGGGTATCGATCAGGGGGAGCTGCCATGGCCTGGAGCCCTTCCGGAGCCCTCGCCGTGCATCCTCCACGCGCAATCGCACCACGTTGATCTGCTTGATGGGTCCGGGCACCACCTGCGGGTTCTGGGGGACGGTGAGCTCGCCTGCCCGTTCGGTTGCCTGGAGCACACTCCCACGATCTTTAGCAGACCGGGTGGGGATATCGCTGTTATCACGTTTGCGGGCCCATGGATTATTGAACAGCGCTGGTGGGATCACCCCATGCGCCGGGCCTACCTTCAGGTTGTGGGCGCGGGTATCGGGGCACTTATCTACATCGAACGTGATGAGTGGAAAGAAGAGGGACTCTATGCCTAAGTGGGCTCCTTACGCTGAGCTCCATGTTCATTCTGCCTACAGCTTCTTGGATGGGGCGTCCCTTCCCTCTGAGCTGGTGGAGCGTGCCGTGGAACTGGAACTGGAGGCCATCGCTCTCACGGATCACGATGGCTTTCCCGGAGTTGTCCAACACATGGAGGCTGCCCGCACCTTGGGCATGCCCACCGTGTTTGGAACAGAACTCACGCTGCCCGGGGAATCGAGGGACTCCCAGCGTGCGGAGGATGTCCAGCGCGCAGGCCAAGCAGATCCAAGCGGCGAACACCTTCTTCTGCTGGCGCGAAACGCTCAGGGGTACCAGTCCCTGTCCCACACCGTCGGACAGGCGAAGCTGGCCAGCGGGAAGAAGGGAGAAGCTCACTACAACCTTGAGGATCTTGGTGAACGCTCCCGTGGCCAGTGGCTCGTTCTTACGGGTTGCCGCAAGAGCGCAGTCAATCGCGGGCTGGCGGGACCAAGCGCCGCAAAGCAGTGGGCACCGGCTGTGGCCCGAAAGGAGATCGAACGCCTGATATCTGTGTTTGGCCGCGATAACGTTGCCGTTGAACTGACGGATATGGGAGGGCCCCTCGATCGCGAGCGCTGCGATCTTCTCGCAGGACTAGCCCACGATCTTGATGTTGAGGCGGTGGCCACCGGCAACGTTCACTATGCCAGAGCAACGGACCGCCCGGTTGCCGATGTTCTGGCCGCCACGCGGGCACGCCGGCCCTTACACGCCATGGATCCCTACCTTCCGGCATCGGGGCAGTACCTGCGATCAGGAGCCCGCATGCTCCAGCGGCATAGCGATCACCCAGATGCGGTGGCGGCTGCTGCACGGGTTGGACGGGAATGCTCCTTCGATCTCAATCTCTTAGCACCGAACCTGCCGCCTTTCCCCGTCCCGGATGGCCACACCGAAGCCACGTGGCTGCGCGAGTTGGCCCGGCGCGGCGCTAGGGAACGCTATGGCAGCGATAACCCGGTGGCGTGGCGGCAGATCACCCATGAACTCGATGTGATTGAACAGTTGGGGTTTCCCGGCTACTTCCTCATCGTGGAAGAAATCGTGTCCTTTTGCCATTCTCAGGGGATCTGGTGTCAGGGACGCGGATCGGCAGCCAATTCTGCGGTGTGCTTCGCGTTAGGGATCACGGCTGTAGACGCGGTGAAGCATCAGATGCTTTTCGAGCGCTTTCTTTCCCCGGGGCGTTCGGGCCCACCGGATATTGATGTGGATATTGAATCGGGCCGGCGCGAGCTGGTGATCCAACACGTCTATGAGCGTTACGGGCGCGAATGCGCGGCGCAGGTGGCCAACGCCATCACGTATCGGCCACGTTCGGCCATACGGGATGCCGCACGTGCACTCGGATATGATCAGGGTCAGGCAGACCAGTGGGCAAAGAACGTCGAACACAGGGTCCCGCGGCGCCCCGGGCGCGTAGCGGATCTGAGTAAAGATCTCCATCGGGAACAAACGGATGAGCTGGTTGCCACCGAGGGAAGGCAAGCTCTGATGGATTCACGGTGGGACATCGGAGAGATGCCGGAGGAGGTGGGTGCCATTGCCGGCCGCCTGCAACGCCTCCCGCGCCACCTTGGCATCCACTCCGGTGGAATGGTGCTGTGCGACCGCCCTGTCATTGACGTGTGCCCCGTCGGGTGGGCAACCATGCCAGGGCGCACTGTCCTGCAATGGGACAAGGATGACTGCGCGGAGGCTGGACTAGTGAAGTTTGATCTCCTCGGATTGGGAATGCTGACGGCCCTGCGTATTTCCTTCACATGGCTTGCGGAAAATGGCGTGCGTGGCACCGATGGTAGGGCGCCCAATCTCCACAATCTTCCTCAGGAGGATCCTCGCGTGTACCAGCTTCTTCAAGCGGCAGACACGGTAGGTGTTTTTCAGGTGGAATCACGCGCTCAGATGGCCACCCTGCCTCGCCTGCGCCCCGAAGTGTTCTATGACATCGTTATTGAAGTGGCACTCATACGCCCAGGCCCGATTCAGGGACAATCGGTCAGCCCCTACCTCAAACGGCGGAGAAACCGTGAGGAGATCACCTATCCTCACGAGCTGCTTCGCCCCGCGCTAGAGAAAACATTGGGCGTTCCCCTCTTTCAAGAACAGCTGATGCAGATCGCGATCGATGCTGCCGGATTTACCCCGGCTCAGGCCGATAGGCTGCGCAAAGCGATCAGCTCGAAGCGTTCTCATGAGAGGATGGAAGCGATTCATGCGGAACTTCTTGAGGGAATGAGCGCTCGCGGTATCGATACGACAACAGGCGAGGAAATTTTCGAGAAGCTCCAAGCGTTCGCGGAGTTCGGCTTCCCAGAATCCCATGCCTTTTCTTTCGCCTACTTGGTGTATGCCTCAGCCTGGTTGAAGGTGCACTACCCAGAAGAGTTCTATGCTGGCCTCCTTGCAGCCCAACCCATGGGCTTCTATTCACCTCAGTCACTCGTGACCGATGCACGCCACCACGACGTACTAGTCCTCCCACCCGATGTGACCGCCTCTCAAGAGGAGGCATCGGTAGAAGCGTGCGAGCCGAGAACCTTCACAGAACACGGGCTTGTGGATGCCCACGCACAGAAGGCGTTGCGCCTAGGGCTCACGCAGATCCACGGAATGAAGCAGGCCATTGCTCCGATCCTTCGCGCTCGCGATGAGTGCCCCTTTTCCAGCACGGCAGATCTAGCCCACCGTGCCAAGCTCTCGCGTCAGGATCTGGAGGCTCTCTCCAGCGCAGGGGCTCTCCGGACACTGGGCACTGATCGGCGTGAAGGAATCTGGCTAGCGCATAGCCTTGAGGATCAGGGAACCACCCACGGGATGTACTATCAGCCAACAATCCCGGGAACACAGGCCCCCGCTCACGTTCCTGATCTTCCTCAGATGAGTGAGGCTGAACAGGTCAACACGGATCTGCGAATGACGGGAATCTCCTCATCCGCCTATCCCACCGAGTTTCTTCGCCCCGATCTGAACGCGAGGGATGTTTTTCGCATTGCGGATCTGGGGCACGCACAGGAAGGCCGCCGGATTCTTGTGGCTGGAGTTGTGACTCATCGCCAGCGGCCGCATACCGCTCAAGGAGTCACGTTCATTTCCCTCGAAGATGAAACCGGATTGCTGAACGTGGTGTGCTCGCACGGGCTGTGGCAACGCTACCGGCACGTGGCGCGCACCAGTTCGGGCCTTGTGGTTCGCGGCATGGTGGAGCGCGGAGATGGCGCCATGAATTTTGTTGCTGATCGCCTAGAGCCGCTTTCTTTGAGCGTCCCGCTGAAGTCACGAGATTTCCGGTAGCGGATGCCGCGCTGTAGGCCCGGCAGCCGTTAGACTGAACGCACTGCACGATCTGGAAGGGGATAGTTTTATGGCAAAGGGGAAGGCCATCGCAAGCATCTGGAAAGCAGCCGCCAAAGCTGGTCCGATCGTCATTCTTGTTGCACGGCAACTCACCCCACAGATCCAGAAGATTCTCAAGGAAAATCCGGATGCATTTGCCGGGTTACTCCAGCGATTCAGTCGTGTACGTCAGGCGAAGAATACGGAAAGTGCCCCGAAGGGGTTGGAAAACCGAGCGACGATCCTGCGCGAGCAGGTGGTTTTCCTGTACGCATCGGCTAACACCTCGGATCTGGCCAAGCAAGCTATCGCGTGGCGCAATGAATTGGACGCCATCGAGAGGGCACTGCCCGTGATCAAGGCAATGAAGCGCGGGGCGCAGATCTCCCAGCGCAGAAAGTTCTCACACCGCCTCGATGAACTCTCCCAGCAAATACTCGCGGCAAGCCTCGCCGACGAGGTAGAGGATGCCGTGATCGTAGACGATCAGCCAACTGACCCAGAGATTCCCTAGGAGGAAACATGGGGGATAACACCGCGATCGCAAAGATGCGAATCGCAGGAAAAAGCGAAGCAGAGATTGCCGATTTTTCCCGTGCCCTTGCTCATGTGCGTGCTGGCCAACGAACACTGATTCCCGAACGAATCATCGAGCCGCTCACCAACATTCCAAGTTTCGCATCGCTTGAGAGTACGCCTGATAGCTCAAAGGCTCTGGCCCACACGGCCGTGCTCAAGCTCAATGGCGGCATTGGAACAACGATGGGGCTTGACGGGCCCAAATCCCTCCTTGAGGCACACGGTGGCCGCACGTTCCTGAGCATCGCACTGGGTCAGATTCTCTCCATACGGGAGCGTTGCAGCACCCCGCTGCCATTCATCTTGTTGAATTCAGACGCCACAGATGCGCCAACACGTGCGGCGCTGGGCTCTGACAACACTCCGACGGACGGCATTCCACCAACCGTGATGCAATCAGTGGTTCCTCGGCTTGACCCAGATACGTTGGATCCCATCTCGTGGCCAGAGGACCCTGCGCAGGAATGGGCGCCACCGGGCCACGGTGACCTGTACGGTGTCCTGATCCGCTCGGGGCTACTGGATAGGCTGATGGACCGAGGCTACCGTTTCCTCTTTGTGGCCAATATCGACAACTTGGGGGCCTTCCCAGATCCGGACATCGCCGCATGGTTTGAATCCACTGGGGCGGATTTTGCTGCGGAGGTCGTGCGCCGGACTCCTATGGACACCAAGGGCGGGCATTTCGCCAGAAGAATTTCGGATGGAGGCATCGTGCTACGTGAAACCGCTCAGACTCCCGAAAGTGATTTGCCCTTCTTCCAGAGCGTTGATCGCCACCCATACGTCAACACGAATAACCTCTGGCTGAATCTCGCATCCCTCAAGGCGATGAGCGCCCGCGGCGGCCCGTCCCTGCCTGTGATTGTCAATAACAAGATGGTGGGCAAGGGCCAACAGGCAATACCTGCCATTCAGATTGAAAGCGCCATGGGCACCGCCATCGGAAGCTTTGCCCATTCGGAGCTTCTGGAGGTGGACAACACTCGCTTCATACCCGTGAAGAAGATGGCGGATCTCATGCTGCTGAGGTCAGATGCCTTCGAGCTCACGGAGGAGAGCCGCCTCAAGGACCGCGCCAGCGTGCGCCCGATCGTTGATCTAGATTCTCGATACTTCTCCCGCTTCGAGGACTTTACGAAGCGTGTTCCCGAAACACCGTCCCTCGTACACGCCCGCTCGCTGACCGTGCGCGGGGATACGTCCATTCCGCCGGGATACGTGGCCAGAGGGGATGCGGTGATTACCGTATCTCAGGTTTAGCGCGGAGTTTCCTCACCGAGTCCTAGGATGCCCGGAATGTTGGGCGGGAAGAAGCCGGGACCCTTGAGCACCTTGCCATCCTCTCGGAAGATCGGTTTGCCATCGGCGCCCAGCTTGGACAGGTTGGAGGCTTGGACTTCCGCCAAAACGTCGCGCATCGGGATGCCTAATTCGAGTGCCATCCCGTAGAGCACGTACACCAGATCGGCGAGGGCATCAGCCGTTTCCACAGTATCGCGGGTATGAGAATCGGAAGCCACAGCTTTCGTGAACGCCTCTTCAATGAGCCCGCGTGCATCTGGCCCATAGATGGCACCCACGAGCTCGGAGAACTCCTCGGCAACCAGTGCCATACGCATGTGTACACGCTCGCGATCAGCGTTTGGAGTATCGGATACCACGGGCAGGCCGTACGTCTCGTGGAACTGGCGAACAAGTGCCTCCGGGTCCCGCGAATCTGGGATTGCAGGGTGAACCTTGCTTGGCCCAAACCACGCGTGCTGGGGTTTGCGGGGATCGTCTCTTAAGAGTGAGGCCAGCAGGCTACCGGCAGCTCCACCGCCGTTGGCTATCGCAGTGCTCCGCACGAGGCCCTCGAACGTGAATCCCGCTCGCCACGCCACCTTCGCCGATGGCCAGTTGGGCACGCCATCAATGACGTGGCAGGAGTACTGAATGGCCTCCAGGCCCATCTCGTCAAACCCGTAATCCACCACACGCTGGACCGCATCGGTCATGATGCGGCGCCCGCGGCTTTCGGGTGCCAGCCAGAACCCGATTTCAGCGATCGTATCAGCGTGTTTTGTGAGCCCGATGGCGCCGAGAATGTCAGATTGTGCGGAATTCGTCGTCGTCGATCGAATAAACCATGTGGGCGAATCCTTCTCCCACCCGGGAAGTACGACGTCCTCAATGAAGGCCACGGCGTCCTTGCGCTCGTAAGGTACCGGAACCGTAGTCCACTTCTGAATCTCAGGGTCTTGGCACAGAGCCGTCAGTTCGTCCGCATCGCCGGGCTGGGGGACCGTGAGCGAGAGCGAATCGGTTTCGAGGATCGTAGGCAACATGGCAGAGAGTCTACCGCCAGACGAGTTTGAGATTTTTGACGACGACGGCGTGACAAACCGACGCCCACAGAAAGGCGATGCACGTCACCACAAAGAACCGGCGTTAGGTTTTGTCGCTACAGTAAACCGCGTGCTAAAGTTTTATCCGTTGCTCGGGGAGATAACCCAAGAAACAAGTCACCTGCGCGGGTGGCGGAATAGGCAGACGCGCTAGCTTGAGGTGCTAGTCCTCGTATTAGAGGGTGGGGGTTCAAGTCCCCCTCCGCGCACAATGTG
>NZ_JBQCZW010000038.1:0-17810 GCF_052089425.1 Ancrocorticia sp.
GGGCGAACCCACAAAATGAGGGTTCGCCCTATTCCAATGTCCTGCGACAGCACATGGCGGTAGCGGTGGGATTTGAACCCACGGTGGCTGTGACACCACACAGCATTTCGAGTGCTGCACCTTCGGCCGCTCGGACACGCTACCTCGGCTAATGAGGTTACCTCACAGCCGCGTGCTGGCGCCAATCATCACCACCAGCAGCTCAGGTGACATCCCACTCACTGGGCAGAGGCCTCGAACCCACACGGACAGAGGTCTCGAACCCACACCATGCGGAGTATGCGACGGAGAACCATTCCCACCAGCGCCAGCCGCGCCTCGCTCTCAGACAATGGCGAATACGTGGCTGGACGCGAACTAGGTCTAGTGAGCCACAGCGAAACGCTGGCGATGGTGGGCGGGCTTAATGATTTCGTCAACGAATGCCTGTGCGTAATCTGCCCCGGAAATGAAGGACTCGCCATTTTCGTCAGTCACCAGCACATCGCCGCCAAGGCGGTAGCTACCGGTGGGCTCGCCGGGGGCATAGGCGCCAAAGGTACCTGCGGGAGAGAGGAAGAACCAATCGAGCTGGCCATCGTTGGCACGTAGATCGCCAAGAACGTCGGCCAGCTGGGCGGCTTCGGACTGGAAGGCCTCTGGGAAGTCGGGTCCAGAAGATACGGTCGGCCCGCCCTCGGATACGAGCAGCGATCCAGCGCCGCCCACAACGCCAAAGCGCGCGCCGGCAACCTCAGCGAAGCGCGCCGCGTTCGAGTACACCTCGCGCATCTTTCCATCGAGCGCGCCGCGCGGGGAAAGCGCCCCAACAACCACGTCCGCATCGCTCACGGCGTTTTCTAGTACGGACAGGTTGAGGACATCCCCGGTTCGGTAGGTGACGCCACTGACCTGCTCATCGGGCAATGATCGCGACCACGAGGTCACGGACAGTCCGCGCTTTGCCGCCTCGGCAGCGATATGACTGCCCGCGTATCCCGATCCACCAAGAACAACTACATGTGCCATTGAAAATCCTCTCCCACGTTGGGGTTACCGTTGGGCGCCGAGAGCCCGAATGCCCCGACACTTGCACTGCCTGCCTCGGCAATAAATGCCGTAGCCAGCCAGTACCCAGCACCTACTCTTCAGCATAGGACCCAGCTGAACGCATGAGAAGTATTCCCTGATCGGCTCTGTGAGAACGTTCAGTGCACCTCGTTTTCACCCGACTACGACCCAACGGGCTATCGACCTCCAGCGATGCCGCGCACACTCTTCTGTTCTCCAACGCGCGCACTCCTCCGATCTCTGACCTGCCTCCGCCCAACGCGCAAACTCCTCTGGTCACCGGCCTTGCTCCGCCCAACGCGCAAAAGCCAGTCAGCGCCGCCCATCGAAGAACTCCCTCAATTGCCGCGCGCATTCTTCTTCGCGCACGCCGCCCACCACTTCAACCTGATGGTTGAGCCGCGAATCGCGCAGCACATCCCGAACGGAACCGGCCGCCCCGGCCTTGGGATCCCACGCCCCGAACACCACACGCCTGATCCGCGCCGCAACAATCGCTCCAGCGCACATGGTGCACGGCTCAAGCGTCACGTACAGCTCGCAATCATCCAGCCGCCACGAACCGCGCGCCCGCGCAGCCGCGCGCAGCGCCATGATTTCCGCGTGCCCGGCGGGATCGTTCTGCGCCTCACGCGTGTTCCAACCCGCACCAAGCACACATCCAGCACCAAGCACACGCCCAGCATCGAGTCCACGTCCAGCGCCGAGCAGTACGCTTTGACTCTCCGCCGTCTCCCCCTGACCTTCGAGCTCCCCACCACGATCTTCGAACACCCCACCCTCACCCGCGGGAGAAGAGAGAGGCTCCCGATCCGCCCCAAGAACCACGGCCCCAACGGGCACGTCCCCTCCGGCGCAGGCACGATCGGCTAATCCAATCGCCACGCCAAGCCAGTGCCGCTCCGTTTCGTACATGGTGCCAGTTTCCCACACGCATCCACCGCCCAGACCGTTCGGCGTCAACGTCGTGGTTGATGCGGTTCAATTTCCCACACGCATCCACCGGACATAGTTCCCCGAGATCCCACGTTGAAACCGCGAGCAAGCTGGTAGATTATGGCCATGCGCATTGAGATCATTGATCATCCTCTGGTAGCCCACAAGCTCACGTTGCTGCGTGATGAACGAACACCATCGGCGGTGTTCCGCCAACTGGTTGATGAGCTCGTGACGCTTCTCGCCTACGAAGCGACTCACGATGCGCGCGTTGACGAAGTACAGATTAAAACGCCGGTGGCGGAGACCACTGGCGTCAAGCTCGCTCTGCCGCGCCCCATCGTGGTGCCCATTCTGCGAGCGGGCCTTGGCATGCTTGAGGGAATGTCCAAGCTGCTGCCTTCTGCGGAGATTGGCTTCCTCGGGCTCAAGCGCGATGAGGAGACGCTGCAGGCGATCACCTACGCGAACCGCCTGCCGGATGATCTTTCTGGCCGCCAGTGCTACGTGCTGGATCCGATGCTGGCAACGGGTGCCACGCTGATCGATTCGGTGAATTATTTGCTTGAGCGCGGCGCCCGCGACGTCACCTGCGTGTGCCTCCTCGGCGCCCCGGAGGGCCTGCGGAACCTCGAAAAGGCCATCGGTAACCGCGCGAACGTCACCATTTTCATGGCCGCCTTGGACGATCACCTCAACGAAAAGGGGTACATCGTTCCGGGATTGGGTGATGCAGGAGATCGCCTCTATGGAGTTATTGACTAGCGGAACAATGCGCGTTTCCGGCCCGGCGCCCGATTACCTCGGCCCGTCGTGGCAGGCCAGAACGCTGTTTTTGAACGACGACGACGGCGGAGCCCCTCCCGGCCGCCCCGACGTTGCGGTGTTGGTCCATGAGTATGATGCGGCGGAGCGCGTGGCGCGCTCCGGAATTGCCGTCCTGTACCTTCCTGGCTTTCAGGACACCTTTTTCCATACGGAGCAGGCGGCGGCGTGGGCGGCATATGACGTCCCGTTGATCGGGCTGGACTTCCGCCGTTCTGGCAGGGCCTTGCGCGCGGGACCCTCGCGGGATGATATCCGCGATCTGCACGTGAGGAATGAGGAAATCTCCGGGGCTGTGTCCTACATTCAGAGGGAACTCGGCGCCTCGCAGGTGATCCTCATCGGGCATTCCACGGGCGGGTTACAGGCGGCCCTGTGGGCCAACGAGAATCCCGGCAGAGTTGCCGCGGTGATTCTCAATTCCCCGTGGCTGGATCACAATGGGCCCGAGCATGAGAAGACGGTGCTGACCCGGGCTGCTGACAGGATCGGCAGGGTGACCCCGCGTATGATCATTTCCCAGTTGAACCCTGAATATGCGCGCAGCCTGCACAGCTCGTATGGCGGGGAGTGGAACTTCAACCCTGATCACAAGCCACTTGAACCGGTCCGTGTGCTGGCGGGATTCTGGCGAACCGTGCGGCGCGCACACGCGGAAATCGCCAACGGTACCATCACAATCCATGAGCCAGTTCTGGTGGCGCATTCGGATCACTCGGGCAACAGCAAGCACCCAAGCCCCGCCGAACTGACCTCCAGCGATTGTGTTCTCAATGTTGAGGACATGAAGCGCCTAGCGCTCAGGCTATCGCCGCACGCACAACTCCTCGAAATATCGGGCAGCATACATGATCTGGCCCTCTCACCCCGTCCGGCACGCGATTTCTATACTCGCGACACCATCGAGTGGGCTCTGGGCTCTCTGTAGATGCTGGGGAGGGCTACGAGGCGGAGGATTCGCCGTCGTCGTCCTTATTCTCCGGACTCTCTTCGGGCGAAACCGCGCCGGACGTGCGTGCGTTATCTAGGCTCACGCCATCGGTGATCGTGTGGGAGCGGCCGTCCACGATATCGTCCTCCTGCTCGAGGATCTGCTTGACCTGGCCCAGATCAACCGAGCTGCGTAGAGACGTACCCTTCACAAAGCTCACCGCGATCAAGCCGGCCAGCGCAAACGCCGCCATAACAACGAATACCATGCCCAGCTCGCGGCCGTAGGATTCGCGAACAACTGCCTCCACGGGATCGGGAAGTGCGGCGAAATCGAGCTCACCGGCGCCGCTCGTTTCTGGCATGGCACCGAGCTGGCCCACGATATCGTCGCGGACGTGTGTTTGATACACGCGCCCGAGCAGCTGGATTCCCATCGCGCCGGCAAGCGTGCGGAAGAACATGACCGTTGAGGTGGCCGCGCCCATCACCTTCAGGCCCACGAGGTTCTGGACAGCCACCATCAGCGTGTTTCCGGCGCCCATTCCCCCGCCCAAGATAGCCATCGCTACCCCGATGTACACCAGATTGGTGTGGGCGGTGACCGGCCAGAACATGAGCAAGCCAACCACCATCGCGGCAAGCCCGCCCATGACATAGCGCTTCCAGTACCCCGTTGCCGTGGTACGGCGGCCAATGATCGTGGAGGCGGCCATCATCGTGAGCATGAGCGGGATGGTCATGAGGCCCGAGGCCGTTGGCGAATAGCTGCGTCCGTACTGGAAGTACTGGCCGAGGAACACGGCGATGGAGAACATTGCGATGCCCTGCGCAACGAAGGCCACGATGGAGAGCACGAGGGTGCGGTTGCGGAACAGGTAAAGCGGGATCAGCGGTTCCTTCGCGCGGGATTCCACGAAAACAAAAAGAGCTGTAGAGACCACGAAGATCAGGATCAGGGCGATGGAGACCGGGGCGTCTAGCGCGAAATCACGGCCCTCGGAGGAGATCCAGATGAGCAGGGACGCCGCGGCTGCGCCGATCAGGGCGATTCCCAAGAAATCGATGTGTGCCTTGCCCTCGTGCACCGTGGGAACTTTCAGGCGCCCGGCAACCACAAACATCACCACGATGACGAACGGGATCGGCACCCAGAAACACCACTGCCAGCCAACGGTATCCACGATGAGGCCACCAATGAGTGGGCCGGCCACCGTGGAAACCGCCATGGAGGCCGCCATGTAGCCGTTGTACTTGCCGCGCTCACGCGGGGAGACGATCGTGGCCATGATAACCGTGGTGAGCGTAATCATCATGCCCATGCCGATCCCTTGCAGAACGCGGGAGGCGATCAGTTGGTTTGCGCTTTGGGACAGGCCGGACAGCAGGCTTGCCACAGCGAAAAGGACCAGCGAGACGATGAAAAGCTTCTTCTTATCGAAGAGGTCCGAAAGCTTACCGATGATCGGGGTGGCGATCGTATTTGCCAAGATTCCAGCCGTGATCACCCACGTGTACTGGACAGCATTGCCGCCGATCTGTGCCACGATTACCGGCATCGCGTTGGAAATAATCGTGTTGGACATGGAGGAAACGAACTGAGCCGCGAGGAGGCTCAAGAAAACCGTCATCACCTTCTGTGGGGCGTCTGCCGATTTTCCTGTTCCTGCTTTGCTCATCTTGTGGTGTCCTCTTGTCTTGACTGTTCTTCAGTTCGTCGGCTCTTCGGTTCCTCGGCGGGCGTCCCGGCCGTTCAATGGGCCGGCGCATCCATCCGCTCAATTCGCGCGCGACGGGGCATCCTGTATGCAGGGGCGGGACGGCGCGAACTGTTTAACCTGAATTTTCTACGCCCTTTATCAGGGCTTTTCAATGGAGAATCCTCAGGTGTGGCGGGGTTCTCGGATTCTGGGGATTCCGCCGGTTTGGGTGTTTCAGCGCGGGTGGGCGGCTGGCCTTCCAACTTGGGTGTACGCCGGGCACCACGTACTCTGTTATCGAGCACCAGAGAGAGGTCACGATGTCCAAGAAGAATCGCCGCAATGCGGATCGTCCCGCCAAGAAGAAGCGCGTCATTATCCCCTTCGTTGAGCGTCCGTTTGAGGATCTGGCCCCCGAGGCCGAGCTGGTTGCCATGCGGGAAATCCTTCCGTTGGCCACTCTGGAGGCAACTGTCAGTGCCGAACACGGCGGCGAAGCCCTGACGCTCACCACTATCCTGCCCGGCATGGCATCGGCGATCCGGCGCGAGGACGGCGTACTTCTTGTAGCCGTTCAAACCGTCATGAGTTCCGGTGACGCCTCCTTGGATATCGCCACCAGCATCCTCAAGGGCCTTGAGCTGAAGCCGGGCTCCAGCTTGGAGATCTCCGAGCAGCCCGAACCCGGGCCGCGCCTTCAGGACGTGATTGCGAGCTTCGGCGAGTTCACCATGTACCAGCAGCCCGATTTCTGGATGACTCCCGAGGAGGCCGCGAAGCCGGACAACCAGCAGGCGTTGGCCGATTCTCGCGAGCAGCTTGTCCCCACGCGCGCCATCGCTGGCGTTCCCGGCGCCTACTGGTGCCGGATGTCCCACGAATTCGTTCGCTATGTCCGGCCCGAATCCCGCGATGCGGTGCTGGATGCACTCGCTCGGATGCGCACCGCCGGCACCGCTAGCTTTGACGAATCGCGGTTTATTGGTGCCTTCCGCGCTCAGGGCCTGCTTATCCCCGTGTGGCAGCTCCAGGCCGGGTCCGAGGCCGATGAACTCGAGAAGCCCATGGCGAAGTTTGCAGAAGCGTTCGATGCGGCAATCGCCTCAACGGAGCCGCTGACTGCCGATGAGAAGCGCGCCCGAGCCGGAATCGTGTCGCGTCAGGTCACGCTCAGGTAGGCGCGCCCGGTAGGGCGGGTTGCCGCGTCCACACGTGGGCGCGCGGCTCTCAGGTGGCCGGTTCAGGCGGCTGCCGTCTCATCATGAGGAACATGGGCGCAATTTATGCCAAGTTCGCTACTTATTCAGGGTTTCACCCGCATTTGGTTATAGGCTGTTCACGTGACCGAGAAAGATCAACGAGTAGCCGTCATTATTCCAGCCAAGGACGAAGAGGATCGGATTGGAGCAACCATCCGTGCCTCGCGCGCTATTCCCTTTGTGGATCTTGTGGTTGTGGTGGACGACGGCTCGGAGGATGACACTCTGCATGCCGCGCGTTTCGCCGGCGCCACCGTGATTCGCCACTCGGTCAATCGAGGTAAAGCCTCCGCCATGGAGACCGGTGCTTCCGTTGTTGCCATGCGCGATACCGTGGGCCGCCCAGCGCGCCTCCTCTTGTTTATCGATGCAGATCTTGGTGATTCGGCAGTAGAAACCGCACCACTCGTAGCTCCGGTCCGATCCGGTGACGTGGATTGCACGATTGCGGCGCTTCCGCCTCAGAAGGGAGCCGGCGGCCATGGCCTAGTCACAGGCCTCGCCCGCAAAGCCATCGAGCGCGCCACTGGTTGGCGCCCGCGCCAACCCATTTCCGGGCAGCGTTGCCTCACTCGTTCAGCGTTCGAGGCCGCCCGCCCGCTTGCCAAAGGCTGGGGCGTGGAAGTGGGCATGACGATCGACCTACTGGTTGCTGGCTACACGCTGGAGGAAGTTGAATGCGATCTCCAGCACCGCGCCACCGCCAACGATCTGGCCGGCAACCTTCATCGCGCCAGCCAGTACCGAGGCGTCAGGAGCGCCGTTGATTCGCGCAGGATCCGCCGCGTCAAAGTCCCTCGCTCTCTGCGCCCTAAATCCCTAAGCGAAGATTTCGCGCCCTACAACGCGTTCGAGTAGGCGCTCAGGCGCTCGCGCGCCCAACGGTCCCCGCGTGCTCTAGCGCCCCCGCGGCCCAGAGCAGCCCGGCAACGGTCATCCCAATCGCGGGAATTACCACGCCCGAATCGTTGATCACCATTCCAAAGACGAGTGTGGCGATCACCGGGAACGTTGTGTGACGCAGTAGCGGAATGCCCTGCCACGCGAGTTGCCCGAGGTGCTCGGGTTCGCTCGATGGCCGGGGCGTGCGGCGGTACCACCAGAGGATGGCAATCGCGCCGGCAAGGACAAACACGATGACCGCCAGCCACCATGGCAGCCCAAAGAGGGACTGGGAGAGCTTGCGTGTCACTACGTCAAAGCCGCCGCCATCCAGAACGGTCTGAATGAATCGGCCCAAATGCGAGCGCTCGGTGGCTGGGCGAAGGTAATCCACAAAGGAGAAGAGGAGTGACGTGGCGCCGGCGGCCAGAAGCGTCCCGAGGATCCACCACGGTGTGAGCCGAACGCCGTAGATAAGTAATCCGGCCAGCACGAATCCGAGAACCAGTGCGGGCGGCCCCCCGAAATCGGCACCTAGGGTGGCGGTACCGTCCACGATAACAACCGCGATCCCCGTCACAACGAGTGCTGCAATGCCAGCGCGTTTCGGCAACCGGGCCGCCACATAAGAGATAGCAAGAATCAGCCCGGCGGCCATGATGGCAAATGAGGCGTTACTCAGCCCGTAGAAACGCCCACCAACCTGAGGCTGAGTCCCGAGGAGAGAGGAAAGCTGGAGGGAATAGTGGCTAGTCGCTGAATCCAGAAGGACGTCCACAATCAGGGTGATCGCCGTGATCGCCCCGATGATGGCGATGGGCGCCTGAACCTTATCGTTGCGAGGCAGCATGTAGGCAACGGCCGCGATCAAAGCTGCAATCAGTCCGATCCCAACAAATAGCGCGATTCCGGGCACTGCAAACCGCCACCACGGCAGCGCGTTGATCAGCAGCGAAGCCACCGGCAGGGCCGCCACCCACGCCACGAACCGCGAAAGCCCGCGCGGCACCGGCGCCCCGATCCGCCTACGCATCAATTTCAGTGCCACAACTCCAGCAACGCTGGCCATCGCAAGCACCACAACGTAGAACGGCCCCACAAATGGACGCACGTTCTCCGATCGCTCTTGATCATCGGCCAACCGTGAGATCAACCCATCGGCCCGTTCGCTCGCCACCTCGTCTGATTCCGGGGCGCCAGCAGGCTCGGCACCCGCATCACGCACGGCTCCATCACGCGCACCCCCATCACGCACGGCTCCACCGCCGCTCTCGCTGCCGCCTCCACCGGCTTGAATCTGGGAACCCACCACCCGCTCAAGCACGGGCGCATCGGGTTCGAGCCACGAGACCAGCGTGGGAAATACATCCGTCAGCTGAACCAGCCCGGGTTGCCGCGTGGCATCTGAACTCGCGAGTTCGCCACCGGCCACGGGATGTTCCTGATCGCCGTCAGCACCTGCCCCGCCCTCACGCACACTCATAAATCCCAGCTGCGGCGCCGCGGTTTGCGCATCACCAACGGACACCACGAGGATCCGGGCATCGGGCGCTAGTTCATCCACGGCGTCCATCACCGCACCGAAACGCGCGTCTAGGGCGGCGGCTTGCGGCACAACTTCCGCCGGTGGGGCGCCGGTTCCCTTGAATGCGGCGAGGAACTTATCGATCGCACCGCGCGGCCGGAACTCCTCGCCCTGAGTGCCTGCTGGACTCAACTCATCGCCGGGGTAACGGATGGCGCCAAGATCTATGGCAACGAGATCGTTTTCGGCAACGTCCGCGAACGCGGCACCGGCGGCCCCACTCTCGGGGTCTGAACCGTACGGGTCCGTGCCCTCCACGCTGCCGGGAATCGCCCCGAGTTCACGGTATTCGCCCGTGAACTCTCCGCCAGAATCGGTGAGCGCGAGGGCGCCGCCAGGGCCGATCGCCGCAAGATCCCGGCCCTCCAACGTGTCCCCCAACAGCCCCAGTTCGGCCTTGTAGTTGCTATCGCGGTTCGCATCGGCCAGCCCATCCCAGTTCGCCGCGCCCATTTGCTGGCACCCGTTCGTGGGATCGATCGCCCGCTGCCCGGCGCCGATCGTCAGCCACCCCTCGCTCGGGCACGTGGTCTCCTCCACGGTCCGCGTCACGATGTTGGCACCCGCGGCCGAGTCGAGAAAATAATAAAGATTGGGAGTATTTTCCGGTGTAATATCGCGCCACAGTAGTCCAGAAAAACCGACGACGACGACGGGTTCTTCCGCACCCGAAACGCCTTCCGCTTTCTGGGTATCTGCGGCAGCCGGAGCCACTGCGAAGAGTATGGCGCACAGGGCGGCAAGCAGTGCTCCCGCGGCTGAACGTAATACTCGAACCATGCATTAAGACTAACTGACCACCACGCGGCCTGTTTCACCGCGACCTATCCCAAGACGATAGGGTGTTCAGGATTCATTCGTATATGAACGGTATCCATCCGGGTACCACTGGGAATCAGGCACCGCACGGAAAGGGGATGCAATGAGCGAGCACACTACCCAAGGGCAGTTGCGATTTTCGTTTCTGGGTCCCCGCGGCACGTTCTGTCACGCCGCCACGATGCAAGTGGCAGATGAAACGGCGAAGCTAGTTCCTGCATTGGACGTTCCTAGCGCTCTGAAAATGCTGCGCGAACAAGAAGTTGATTATGCGGTAGTTCCTATCGAGAATTCGGTTGAGGGCGGGGTTAACGCCACGTTGGACACCCTGATCCATGGGCAGCGCCTCGAGATCAAGGCGGAGATGCTGGTGCCGATCCGGTTCGCGCTGGCGGTTCGCGCGGGCACGCGGATCGAGGATGTTCACCGCATCGCAACTCATCCTCATGCGTGGGCTCAGTGCCGGGGCTGGATTTCCGAGCATCTTTCGGATGCCGTACATGTGCCCGCCACCTCAACGGCGGCCGGAGCCGAGCTTCTTTCCTCACACGGGACAGATGCAGGCTTCGAGGCTGCCCTGTGCCCAGTACCCACAGCCGCTGAATACGGGCTAGAGATCCTCAGCTCAGATGTTGCCGATAACCCCCATGCCGTCACCCGATTCATCATGGCGGCCCTCCCCGGCCGCCAGCCCGAGCGTACCGGTGCAGACAAGACAACGCTGATGGTTCAGCTGCCATCGGATGAGGCGGGTGCCTTGCTGACCATGCTCGAACAGTTCAGTGCTCGCGGAGTGAACCTCTCGCGCATCGAATCCCGCCCAATCGGTGATCTTATGGGCCGCTATGCCTTCTCCATCGATGCCGAGGGGCATCTGGATGACGAACGAATCCAGGCCGTGTTGATTGGCCTTCACAGAGTGTGCCCGTCGGTCATCTTCCTCGGCTCGTATCCCTCAGCCACGGGTGAGCGGGTGCGGCCGGAGCCGGGAACGGCCGATTCGGACTTCATCTCGGCACGCGGCTGGGTGGCTAGCCTGCTCGGGCATGACGTCCCGATCCACGACTAGGCGCCGCGCCCGAACTAAAACCTGTGAGGACGCATGACCTCTCGCCCCAGTCTCATAAACTACTAGGGCTCGACTGTTCGCCAGAGTCGGTCAATCGGCATGATGTGGATGCGATCCTTCCCGCCTAATTCCGCGTAGTTCCGGGGGTTCTAGTGTGCTGGTTCGAAATGTAGCTTCAGTCCGAGTGCTTCGGAGACCTTAACAATCGTCGCGAAGGTTGGGTTACCATCAGCCGAAAGTGCCTTGTAGAGACCTTCACGGCTCATGCCAACCCGGCGTGCAAGTTGGCTGAGATTGCCGGAGCGGGCGATCGTTCCCAATGCCTGAGCAACGAGCGCCGGATCGTTTCCATCTTCAAGAGTCGCTTCGAGATACGCAGCGGCAGTATCAAGATCCCCCAGATAATCAGCACCGTCGTACGGCGCGAACGTTTCCCTCGTATCATTCATTGTTCTTCCACTCCTTCGCAATCCGATGCGCATTCTCAATGTCGCGTGGTTGGCTTGATTTGTCTCCACCGCACAGTAGAACTATCAGTTGTGAACCGCGCTGCAGGTAGTAGACCCTGTAACCGGGGCCATAGTCGATGCGCAGCTCGGAGACACCAGCCCCTACCGCTCTGACGTCGCCAGGATTGCCAGCAGCAAGTCGATCGATCCGCGCCATAACACGACCAACCGCCCGTCGATCCCGCAATCTGCGCAACCACCGATCAAACGTTGCACTTGTGACAACCTCAACCATGTGTTAACTGTAGTTCACATCCTCAAGCGGCACCACACCGAGTTGAGAACCCTGCACGGACGCAAAAGTAGTTCCGTCTGCTTCCGCGTGATTACGCGGGTCTCAGTCTATTGCTATGAGCCGTTGCCCGTGTAGAACGGTGTGCGCCGTAACCTACTTATGGTGCGATAAAGGTCGCTCCACCTCTGGTTGAAAGACGTGTGGCAGAAAATAGTTGAGCGATTCCCTACCGGCGGAGCGGCAGTGTAAGCGCAGGCGCCGGCGAAGATAGAGATGCACAGTTAGTATGTCATTCTGTGCATTCTGGTAGTAGGCTGGCGTTATGAATACGCAAGTAATGACGTTGGCGCCGGACGCGGTGCAGGGTTCCCCCAGCGGGGAGTCGGTGTGGGAGAGGGCGTTGATCGACTTCGTTCGCGGTGCGTCAGCCGAAGGAAAGACGATCGTCGTGAGCACCGAGGTCGCCACCCTTACTCCCGACGAAGTGGCACGCGGGTTGAACCTTTCGCGTTCGACGGTGTCGCGGCGAATCGCGGACGGTACGATCCAGTCAGTCAAGGTCGGCAACCGACATCACGTTCCCTACCCGGAATACCGCCGCTTGTGGAAGGACTCGATGACAGGAGCGGTCGCGGCGTCGATGGATGACATCGAAGCCAAACTGTTCGATGACGAGTAGCGGGCCGACGTTCACCGTCCCTCTTGACGCCAACGTCCTAGCCAAACCTGTCACGCGCACGCTGCTGATGCTCGCCGCCGACGCGAGCGGGTACGGTGTCACTTGGAGTGGCTACGTCGAAGCGGAGGCCAACCGCCAGCTCCGATGCTTGAAGGCCGGGCTCACTGTCTCGCGGCTCGGTCTCTGCGAAGACTGCACAACAGACAACCCCTCGTAGGCTTCGCACCACTCTCGTCTCTCAAGGCGGAGGGGCATTTGCAATCCCAGGGCACGCCGTCAACCGGAATGTGTTGAATCGGTTAGGAGCACATTCCCGGTTAATGTGGGCCGAATTCTCTGGTGCATGACACTCGGGCATGACGTCCCGATCCACGACTAGCCAACACACAAACGGGCGTGGGGCTCCGTCGTCGTCCTCAAATTCGGGGCGAACAGTCCTAGGTGAGCCTGCGCATGTTGGACAGCGCTGCCGTTACCGAAAGCTTCCATTAAACTCTCAGACATGAACGACTGGGGCGATGGCGCACAGCCGCGTGACGAACAGCAGACAGCCTTCATGGCGAACGAACCTCCGCGTCAAGAACGCGCCAAAAGGCGGTACTCCACGGGCCGGATTGCTGGCATCGTCGGAGTGGTGGCGATTATCATCGCGCTCATCGCCGTGGCCATGAGAATGACCGGTGGCACAAGTGGAGCTGACAGCAATCCCGAAGCTGCATCAGCCGAAGCGCTCACCACCTACCTCACGGCGCTCTCGGAGGGCGATGCCGAAACTGCGAGGTCCTTTGTATGGGTAGAACGGGATCACGGCCAGCTGAACGAAGAAGTACTAGCCAAGTCTCGGGAACTCGCGCCAATCAGCGATATAGCAGTAGATGAAAGCGCAATCGTCGTGAGTGAGGAATCAGGTATTGTCAGCGCGACAGTTCCTGCCACCTTCATGCTCGGCGAGACACGGGTAGACCGCGACTTTTCCCTTTCGGTCGGATCACGCCAAGTGAGCGATCCACAAGAATGGAGCATCAGCAACGGGCTCGCACTCGTGTCATTTGGACGGGTTGCCGGCCTCTCGCCATCGCTCAACGGCGTTCCTATGGGCGAGACAGAGCGGGTGTTCATCGGTGCATATGACGTAGGTTTCGGTAGTGAGCGAGTCGCCCTTGAAGGCGATTCGGATGTGCTCCTGCTCCACGAAAAGACCGAGACCCAGGTGACCGCGAAACTAACTGACGAGGCTGTTAAAGAATACCGAGAGATCGTGCGAGCAGACCTGACCGAGTGCTTGGCGTTGACAACTCTGAGCACTCCCTGCGGC
Organism: Ancrocorticia sp.; assembly: GCF_052089425.1. NCBI lineage: Bacteria > Bacillati > Actinomycetota > Actinomycetes > Actinomycetales > Actinomycetaceae > Ancrocorticia > Ancrocorticia sp. The sequence continues at coordinate 13,794 of NZ_JBQCZW010000038.1, forward strand.
ATGGATGTCAGCGGTACTTTCGCGAACGGAGAGAAAGCCGTTGACGGGACCGTTGAGCGCACACTCACGGAAAAGGGCGACGCCGCACTGGATAGCCTCGAAGTAGAGCTCGATCCGGACAAACCCGCCCATGCCTCCAGCCGCACATTCATTGATGTATCGGTCGAAACTGACGTCACCAAAGGCGACGGCTCGTGGCGGGTTTCGGTCATGACCGGCGCTGGCGTCCTCCTACCGACCGTCGATCTCACAGCCGAGAACCTCAGTGTCACGTGGGAGGCCCGCTACTAACGGCGCACGCACAGGCATTGAACTTATGCGGGCCAACCACTCCCGGGGGCCCGCTACTAACGGCGCGCCGTTGAATCGAGACTGACCGACCGCTGGCGGCCAGTGCTAGTAGCGAACGGCAGGCCGCTAGAGATCAGCCTACGCGGACTAACAACGCGCCCTTCTGAACAGTTGCCGTGACATCGGTGGCCCAGCCGAGCGGATCACCATCGGCTTGCACCTGCTCTGGCTCCTCGATCTTCACCCGAGCGCTCTGCGTGCGCCGGAAGTCAATGGAACCGGTTTCGGGAAGCATTTTGTCCTGCACACCGAACTTCTGAAGGCCGATACGCCGCACGAGATCGCCCCAGCCCCAGATGCCTGCCTTGGTATCCAATACTGCGATGTCTAGCCAACCATCATCAATTCGCGCATCGGGCGCGAGCATCAAGCCGCCGGGCAATCCGCCGCAGTTGGCGAACATAATGGAGCGGGCCTCGATCGGGATCTCGTGGGAACCTGTTGCCACGGTGGCAACCAGCCGCTTTTCTTTCAGGTGCTTGACGCCGGAAACCACGTACGCGGACCAGCCGAGAACGCGCTTCAAATCGTCATCGGCCCCTCCCATCACCTGAGCGTCGAATCCCAGCCCGGCAATCACCACGAAGGCTACTTTCCCAACGAAGGGCTCTCCCTCCGAATCCAGCTCCTTGATGGCGGCAAGCGCCGCATCGGAGGGCTGATCGGCTTCCATCCACCCCACGTCTACACGGCGCGAACGCCCTGTCACGGCCACGGAGGCAAGGTTACGGATGGAGTCAAGAGGGAGCCCGAGGTTGCGGGCTAACAAGTTGCCGGTGCCGATTGGCAACATGCCAAGGGGAATGCCAGTGCCAGCAAGTTCTCCGGCCACGACGCGGACCGTGCCATCGCCACCCGCGGCGATCACAACGGATGCCCCCATCTCCACGGCCTGACGCACCTGCCCGTTGCCGGGATCCTCAATCGTTGTAGGGAGCCAGATAGGATCATCAAACCCGGCATCGGCGGCGCTCTCCCGGACCACCCTTTTCATCTCGTCAAAATCGGCATCCTTGGACGGGTTGTATATCACGCAGATAGGCCCGTCGGGGCGGGGATGATCGGGCTCTGGCGCGTGGGCTTGCCGCGAACTGAGCTGGAGTGTCAGGGCCTGAATTTGGCCCCGCAGCCACACAGCGATGAACAATGTAACAACAGCTACAACCAATGCGACCAGCGCGACCCAACTCTCCCACGTCATAGGCTCAGCATAACCGCTATCCTTGAGGTTATGATTGACATCCGATTTGTCCGCGAGAACCCAGAAGCCGTGCGTGAATCACAACGCCGCCGCGGAAACAGCGAGCAAGCTGTGGATGAGCTCCTCGCCGCTGACGAAGCCCGCCGCTCTGCACTCCTAGCATTTGAGACGGCCCGTGCCTCTCAAAAGGAACTCTCGCGCTCCATCGGAAAGGCCTCGAAGGAGGATCGCCCAGCGATCCTTGCTGAAGCGAAGCAGAAGAAGCAAGAGGTGGAGGATCTGGAGAAGGCCGCCAAGGCCGCAGATGCCGCCTACACCGAGGCCAACATGGCGATCCAGAACGTGATCCTGCCCGGTGTTCCCGCCGGCGGCGAAAATGATTACGAGGTTATGCGCCACGTGGGCGATATCCGCGAGTTCGGATTTGAGCCCAAGGATCACTTGGACGTTGCGCAGGGACTCGGCGCTCTGGACATGGAACGGGGCACGAAGGTATCCGGCTCCCGTTTCTACTACCTGAAGGGCCCGGGCGCCCGCTTGGAGCTAGCCCTCCTGACGATGGCAGCCGATCTTGCGGAAGCGAACGGTTTCACCCTCATGATCACGCCAACACTTGTGAACCCGGACATCATGTCCGGCACCGGATTCCTTGGTGCGCACTCCGATGAGATCTATTACCTGCCAGCCGATGATCAGTACCTCGTGGGCACATCCGAGGTTGCCTTGGCCGGATACCACAAGGATGAGATCCTCGATTTGTCCGGCGGCCCGAAGCGTTACGCCGGGTGGTCCTCCTGCTACCGCCGCGAGGCCGGTTCCTACGGCAAGGACACCCGCGGCATCATCCGCGTGCACCAGTTCAACAAGGTAGAAATGTTCGTGTACTGCCGGGTCGAGGATTCCATGGTGGAACACAATCGCCTGCTGAATCTGGAAGAGCAGATGCTCGCCAAGGTGGAGCTCCCCTACCGCGTGATCAACACGGCCGCCGGGGATCTTGGCTCCTCCGCCGCGCAGAAGTTTGATTGCGAGGCGTGGCTCCCCACCCAGAATCGGTTTATGGAAGTCACCTCCACATCCAACTGCACCACGTATCAGGCACGCCGCCTGAACATTCGTGAGAAGTTTGAGGGAGAAAACGCCTCGGCAGCCACGCTCAACGGCACACTGGCCACAACGCGTTGGCTCGTTGCCCTGCTCGAAAACCACCAGCAAGCCGATGGCTCGCTCTATATCCCCGAAGCCCTTCGCCCATACTTGGGAGGGAAGGACCACTTCGAACCGGTAGCTTAATGGAATTTCATTCAACAGACCTCGCTGGAGGCCTCCCTTCAGCCCACGCCGCGCTAGCCACTAAGGCGCTCCCAAGGGCCGGAAGCGACCTGATGATCGCCCTAGACATCGATGGGACAATCTTGGGCCACGACAGCTCACTTTCTAGGCGAGTTAAGGACGCGATCTACGCCCACCTCGAAGCGGGCACCAAGCTGATGCTCGCCACCGGGCGCGGTATCCACGGCACCGAGCTTGCCCTAGGCCAGCTGGGTATGACAGATGGCGTGGCCGTGTGCTCGAACGGCGCGATCACTCTAGGGCTTGGTGAAACCTTCCTCCCGGAGCCGCATCTGGGTGGCAAGGAGATCGCCGAATCACGCTCCAAGCTCCGCACACTTGACGTGGGTTCAGCCTTTCGCGTTCTCAGCTACTCAACGTTCGATCCGCGCGAGCAGATCATCCAGCTTCACGAGGCCCTACCCGATGCCCTCATCGCGGTGGAAGAGCTGGACGGCCCACGCCGGGTCAACCGCGACTTCCCGCCCGGAGAGCTCTCGGGCCCGAGCCTTATCCTCCCGATCGATCAACTGGGAGTCGCCTCGGCCACTCGCCTGACGATCCGAGCCACTGAGCTGACCGCCGAGGAACTCTACTCCGCCGTCCAGTCCGTTGGGATGGAGGGCGTTGAGTACGCCGTGGGCTGGTCCGCATGGCTGGACGTTTCCCCATTCGGGATCTCCAAGGGCGCCGCCCTTGAGAACATGCGGATCGCGCTGGGCGTTTCCCCGGAGGCTACAGTTGCCGTAGGCGATGGCGGCAATGATCGCGAGATGCTTCGCTGGGCCGAATGTGGAGTGGCGATGGGCGGATCCAGCCCGCGTGTTCTGGCCGCAGCGGACGCACAGACGAAACCTGTGGGCGAAGACGGCTTGGCAGACGTGCTCGAATCTCTCTTCTGAGCTCGAATCTCTCTACAGAAGCTGCGGCGAATCCCACCGGGACCGTGGATGCCCCGGCAGCCACGAGTCACCTCCTATACTGAAGTAGTGAGAACTATGGGGAAGGCAGCGCCGCACAGGATGCTCGCGCGCATTCTTGCCGCGCTAATCCTTCTGGTGGCCATCGTGTTTGCCACCCTCCCCACAGCGACGGCCCGCGAGACCACCTCCAATCAGCCCCCAGCATCCCTC
>NZ_JBQCZW010000039.1:0-9731 GCF_052089425.1 Ancrocorticia sp.
TGGGGACACCACGAGGAATGCGGTGCCAGTGAATGCCTCGAAGAACGGTCGTGGTGGTGCGAGCACTGATATGGGGTGCCAGTATCGCCATACGTTTCACCATGGGTCACCAATAGCCCCCGAACGAACGCAACCACCACCCAAAGCAAGCGCTGGTGCGGACGGAAGGCCCCGCCGTCGTCGTCGGAAAAACCTACTAAGTTGGAATCAGTCGCCGCGCCACAATCGCGCCATGGGGACGGTGTTCAGGACTCGTGCGAGCGTGAGTTTCCAGAACTTCGAAACCTGCCCGTTCGAGCAGACTCTTCATTGTGTTCACAGGGTAGAAGTAGGCGGTCACGACAGCATGCGGGAATGGCTCGACGCGGGGCCCTTCGAAGAATCCGAGGAGGAGCGTACCGCCGGGGTGTAGGCAGCGTGCGAATTCGCGGAGGATGACGGGTAGCTGCTCCGGCTCCGAGTGAATCACGGAGTACCAGCTCAATATCCCGTCGAGTGAACCATCGCTGAGGCGTAGTGACGTGAAATCGCCAACGTGAAAGTGTGTTTCTGGAAATCGAGCCGCCGCGCTGTCAATGAATTCGGGTATGAGGTCGATACCTGTAACTTTTACACCCAGCGCGTGAAGGAAGGCCGTCCAGTGTCCTGGCCCGCAACCGGCGTCCACGGCGGGGCCGTCGAGCGTCGCTGCCCAGCTAGCGATCGTGCGCCGATCCTCCTCGGCCATCGCATCAATCTCGCCCAGCAACGCCGTATATTCAACCGACCGCGCAGAGTAGGCGCTGCGTATCGTTTCAGCTGTCATCGATCGGCCACCGTGCCTCTCTTATGCGGTCGCCCTCCTTTTGTCACAGGCGGGAGTATCGGATCGTTTAACTTGCTCGGGTTCCGCGTGCAGGTCCGAGTCTAGGTCCGCGCGCAGCTCCGCGTACAGGTCCGCGTCGTCCGTGTCGCGGGCAGGGTAAAACGAGCCGCGCAAGGACATGGGACAGGGCAGCGGATGGCACGAGGAGCGCGGCACCTCTCGCATAATCACCGCTGTTCAAGGCGAATCCTTGCCGGTCAAGCTCGCGCCGGGCAAGAAATGCGCCCGGCCACATCACAAGTACAGCTGACACGGCACCTGCCGTGTAACCGCGCTGCGCCGCGGACGCGAGCAGGTGAGTAGCTACATGGCCCTCGAGTCCGGCGACTACCGCACGGTAGAGCGCAGAACCGCCCGCTGCCTTGCGCCCAGATCTACACCCGAACGATACGAGAACGCCCATCAGCCCCACCGCGAGCCACGATTGACGGTGGTCCATCCGCAGCGCCCCAATTCCAGTTCGCTGCGCCAATTTCTCGCAGGTTGCGGGGAAGGTTATCGCTTCTTCGACGTCATGAACTATCCACGCGATAAGTAGGGTAGCGGGCCCTTTGGATCTCATACGGAGATTCTACTTTCTGGCGTTGCGCTGTGAAGTGAGGCGGAATAGTCGTCCTTTTCCGACGACGGCGGAGCCCACGCCACGCCTTTGCCTCCGGTGAGCGGTGTTCCCAGAACGTTTCGAAGCTGGCCGAATCTGGCGGGCGGCGGTGCGCCTCGCAATGCCAAAGGTAGGATAGCCCCCATGGATATTCGGGTGGGTACGGGCGTTGATGTGCACGCTTTCAGTGATGATGAGGATCGTGTGCTCGCTCTGGCATGCCTTCAATGGCCGGGGGAGCGGGCGCTTGAAGGCCACTCGGATGCCGACGTTGCGGCGCACGCGGCGTGCGATGCGGTGCTGATCGCCAGCGGCGTCGGGGATCTAGGAACCGCGTTTGGCACGGATCGCCCGGAGTGGGCGGGAGCGTCCGGCGCCGAGCTTCTGGGCGAAGCAATCCGCATGGTTCGCGCCGAAGGATGGAGTATCTCCAACATTTCGATTCAGATCATCGGCCAACGCCCGCGGTTCCTCCCGCGCAAAGCGGAGGCAGAAGCCACCATGACCGCGGTGGCCGGGGCTCCTGTGAGCATCAGCGCCACTACCACAGATCATCTCGGATTTACCGGGCGCAGCGAAGGGCTGGCCGCGATCGCCACGGCGCTCGTGACTCGCGCAGACTAAGAGGGGCAGGCGAAGTGATGGGCCGAGCGGGTTGAGTGCGCCCAGCCGGTTGAGTGCCCCATCGCCCACCTAAGCGCTTGCCCGTTTCTGCGCCTTGACCGGAATGAACGCTAACAGCCCAACCAGCAGCACCAGCACGATCCCGAGGATGCCGAAGTAGGCGGCGTCGGCGCGCGAGATCCCCAGCACGGCCGCACCTAGGGTGATGGACGTGGAGTACATGAATGGCGAAAGGAAGGACACGGCGCGCCCGGTGGTGGCGTACAGGCCGAACAGTTCGCCTTCGGCCCCTTCTGGAGCGATGCGCGCGAGATAGGTGCGCGATGCGGATTGTGTTGGCCCCACGAACACGCACAGGATCAGGCCGAAGATCCAGAACATGGCGGTTGGGGTGAGCTGGATCGGTCCAAGGTTGATGCCAGCGTGCGCGAAGAAGATGATGAAGGCAACGGTCACCATGGTCCCCAAGCACAGAAGGATCACGGCGCGTGACCCTCGCGCATCATCGAGCCGTCCAAACACGATGGTCGCGATGCCCGCCACCACGTTGGCTGCGATCCCGAAGATCAACACTTGATCGGCCGCAAACCCGAAAGCCGCAGCCGCGAGAACGCCTCCGAATGAGAACACTCCGGCCAGTCCGTCGCGGTAGATGGCGGAGGAAATGAGGAACCACACGACGGATCGGTCGGTGCGCCAGAACCGCACGATGGACCGAATGACCTGCCGGTAGGCATCGATGATGCCGTGCGTTTGGTCCCCAGTGGGCGTGCGATCTTCGCCCTTGATCATGAGCGGGAGTGCGGACAGCAGGAACCAGAAGGCGGCGATCACCATGGATACGCGAATGTTCATGCCGGTTTCGCTGGTGACGCCAAACCATCCCACGTCGGGCGCTATGAAGCCCACGTATAGGATCGCCAGCAGCACGATTCCGCCCACATACCCCATGCCCCAGCCGAATCCGGACACGCGCCCCACGTTCTTCTTCGTGGAAATGTCTGAGACGGTGGAGTTGTATACCACGGAGCCGGTTTCGAAGATGATGTTGCCGAGCGCCAGCAGGATCAGCCCGAGCCACATGAATCCGCCGCCACCATCGGGCTCAACGAAGAACAACAGCGCCACGATGATCACAACCCCCACGGTGGCCCATGTGAGCGTGGTGTTGCGCTTGCCTGTCCGATCGGTCCACTGGCCAACGGCCGGGGCGATGATCGCAACGAACAGCCCAGCGGCGGCTAGCACCCAGCCCAAATACGAGTTGGCGTCAGGCCCGAACAGGTCCGCATTTGTCAGATACGTGGCGAACACGAAGGTGGTCACAACGGCATTAAACGCCGCCGATCCCCAGTCCCACATCGCCCATCGCCAGACCGCCGGGGTGAGGAAATTGCCCTGTTTCGCCGGTTGTGGCTTATCGAGTGGATCAAACTGAGGGGGCACCTCGGTCTCATCGTGGGTGGATGCGTCAGTGCTCATGGGCCACAGCCTAGCGCGTCCCTCCCACACTGCTTCGAGAACGCGGCGGCGCCGGCCCAAGAGGAACGGTGTGGAGTGGTCGGGGGAGGCCTAGTGGCCGGTTAGGGAGTTGAGGAGATCGACGACGACGGTGCCTCCCGAACGTCCGGAACCACCCGTCGTCGTCGCCAAAGCCTTACCCAATCCGGGACGCACACGATCCCCCCGATGATCGCGCCAACCCATGCAGGTGGCATGTTCTTCGAGATGCCCACAACCATCGTCCAGAAGAACACTGTCAGAATCGTGAAGCCGATGAGGGCGAGAGGGTTTTCTCTCCAATCGTCCTCCGAATCCCCTGACTGGTTCTGATCGGGGCTGGTCCCTTTCGTAAAGAAGCCAACCCAACGTGGAATCAAGAAGAGGGCACCCAGCAGCGCGCCGATCCACGCAGATATCGGCTGGCCGGTGATCTTGCCTAAAAGGACGGCGCCCACTAAAGCAGCCAACGCTGTATCTCTCAAAAGTTTGAAAAGTGGCATCGTCATGGCCTCGCTGTCTGATCGCCGTAGATCCGTTGAAAGAGAGTCTCTCACAGGTCAGGGGCGATCACATCCGACGAAAGTAGGAGTGGCTTCTCCTTCGGAAGGCGGGCATTCCGCGAAATGGTGATGAAACGGCGGCGTCCGAATAATGCCGCGGGTGGCCTCAGACGATAGGCTAAGGGCGTGAGCCTCACGATTTATGATTCTGCCACGCGGACCCAACGCGAATTCGTTCCCTTAACACCGGGGAAGGTTGGCGTATACCTCTGCGGCGCCACCGTGCAGGGCGCGCCCCATATCGGGCATATTCGCTCGGCTGTGGCCTTCGATGTGTTGGTACGGTGGCTGCGCCGTTCGGGCTATGAGGTCACGATGGTCCGCAACGTCACGGACATTGACGATAAAATCCTCGCCAAATCGGCAGAGGCCGGTCAGCCGTGGTGGGCGTGGGCCTACAGGTTTGAGCAGGAGTTCGCCAAGGCATACCGCACCCTCGGCCTCATCCCGCCAACCTATGAGCCGCGCGCAACCGGCCACATTCCCCAGATGATCTCTCTCATTCAGGAGATCATCGCGGCGGGTCACGCCTACGTGGGCGATCCCGGCAACGTGTACTTCGATGTGGCCTCCCTAAAGGATTACGGCTCGCTTACTCACCAGTTGGTCGCCAACATGGTGGTGGATGAAACTGACATGGAGTCGGACAAGCGCAGCCCGCACGATTTTGCCTTGTGGAAGGCGCCCAAGCTAGGTGAGCCGGAAACGGCCGCATGGGATTCCCCGTGGGGCAAGGGCCGCCCGGGCTGGCACATTGAGTGCTCCGCGATGTCTGGCCGCTATCTGGGAGAGACTTTCGATATCCACGGCGGCGGTATCGATCTGCGCTTCCCGCATCACGAGAATGAGCAGGCACAGTCCCACGCCGCGGGCCGGGGCTTCGCCCGCTACTGGATGCACAACGCGTGGGTGACGATCGAGGGCGAGAAGATGAGCAAATCGCTCGGAAACTCCCTGATCGTGGAGAACATCATCAAGGATGTTCCCCCGGTGATCCTTCGCCTCGCGCTGGGCACGGTCCAATACCGTTCAACGGTGGCTTACTCGCCCGAAACGCTCACGGAGGCTGCGGCTGTGTGGGAGCGTCTCTCGGGCTTCGTGGAGCGCGCTGTCTCCGCTGTGGGAGAGATCCCTGAAGCAGAAATCGCCTCCATCACCGCCGCAGATCTCCCAGAAGATTTCGTTGCCGCAATGGACGATGATCTGAACGTGTCCGCTGCGCTCGCGGTGATTCACGAAACGGTGACGGCCGGCAACAACGCCCTGTCCGCACGTGACGATCTGGCTACCACCACGGCCCAGCGCGAGGTGCGCGCCATGCTGGACGTACTCGGCCTTGATCCGCTGGCAGAACCGTGGCGCGGAACCGCCGCGACGGACAAGACTCACGATGCTCTGGATGCCTTGGTTACCAACGTTCTGGAGGATCGAGCAGCAGCTCGCGCATCGAAGGATTGGGCGCGCGCTGATGCTCTGCGCGATTCCCTGCAAGCAGCCGGTATCGCCGTTGAAGATTCGGCAGAAGGTGCCAACTGGCACGTGGAGGGACGTTAATGGCAGATAATCGTACAAGCCGCCCAAAAGGCAAGAAGGGCGCTCAGAAGGGCTCCGGCGGAAACAACCGGCGCAGGCTTGAGGGCAAGGGCCCCACGCCCAAGGCGGAAAACCGCACGTATCACCCTGCATATAAGAAGAAGCAGGCGGCCGAAAGCGCCAAGCGTGCAGCCGAATCCCGCGCCACCTCCCGTGCCCTGCGCCCCGGCCTCCAGCTTCCCGAGGGTCACGAGCTCATCGCCGGCCGCAACCCGGTGATCGAGGCCGTCCGCTCGGGAATCCCGCTTACCCGCGTATTCATGATCGGATCGGCTGTATCTGACGAACGTGTGGGAGAAGTGGTTCGCACGGCAACAGCCTTGGGCGCCCCACTCCTCGAGGTTTCGCGATCCGAGCTTGATCGCATGACGGATGAGGCCGTGCATCAAGGCGTAGCCATCGAGGTTCCGCCCTACACCTATGCCGCTCTAGATGATCTGGTCACTCGCGGCAACGTGAGCGAGGCCCCGGGCCTCATCGTGGCGCTGGATTCGGTGACGGACCCGCACAACCTCGGTGCCGTCATGCGTTCGGCTAGCGCCTTCAGCGCGGACGGTATCCTCATCCCGGAGCGCCGCTCGGCCGGAGTGAATGCCACCGTGTGGAAGGTATCCGCAGGCGCGGCCGCCCGCGTGCCGGTGGCGCGCGAAACCAACTTGGTCCGCTCACTCGAATTCTTGAAGAAGGCGGGCTACTTCGTGGTGGGGCTGGACGGCGGCGGCGATACGGAGATCGGCGAGCTGACGGTGGCGGACATGCCGCTCGTGCTGGTCACCGGTTCGGAAGGAAAGGGCCTTGCCCGCCTGACCCGCGAAACGTGCGATGTTATCGCCTCCATCCCGATCGCCCGCGATCTTGAATCACTCAACGCGGCGGTAGCCACGGGAATAGCTCTTTACCAGATCGACATGCTGCGCAAGGCAGCAGAATAGGAATCGAGGCATCATGGCTTCATGGCGTCCAGTCCGCGGTGAGATTTACCGGTTCGATCGCAAGCTTGCGAGCGTGCAGAGCATCGAGCAGTTTTTCGCCGATCATAAGATCATTGCCCGTGGCATCGATGCGGGAGACACCTATGAAGTAGAGCTGGCTGTAACGGGCAGGCGCCGCCGCGTGGCCACGTTGAATGAGGCTGAGGACCTGATTGTTCCTGGCCCCTCGGTTGCGGACCTCGTTGAGCAGATGGATAAATCCCTGCGGAAGGTCCAGATCGAGATCGCTGGCCACGTTGCGTGGGGAAACATTGATCTGGGCGAAGTGGATGTGGCATGGGATGTCCACGATCCCGCCTACCAGCCGGCCCTGCCTCCCTCCACCCCCACCCCATCGGCAGCGTCATCTCCATCAACGGATTCCGCCCCGTCAGCCTCCCGCACGGAAGCGGATCTGACGCCCGGGCTGGACGAAGAAGGCGTTGAGGGGACGCTTCCGGATCTCCCGGAGGGCCCGATGCTCCTGCTCTCTGATCTTTCCTTCGCCGAACTCCCCAGATTCGCCGCCACCCTCGGTTCCCCGATCGCCGCCTTCGATTCTGGCGAGACAAAGGCGGTTCTCGCGGATAACCGCATGCCCGGGCGCGTCTCGCCCGGTTCTCCGGAGTTCGTCATTCTTTTGTCCACGGATCCGAGCGGCTTGGATTCCCCGGTGCTCGTAGTTCGTCACGGTAACTCACGCCTCGCGTGGGACTGGGATTATTCGCTCGCGGATGTCCCGTGGGTTGCCACGAGCGAAACGGCTGCCACCTTCGCTCACGATCAGCTGGGGGCGGGCGCCTTCGTCACTCGCTTGGTAGGTGACCTTCACGATGTGGATGCGGACGCCGTTCGCCGCGCCCTGCTGGGCCCCGCTGAGGACGCCCCGCGCGCCCTGACATCCGCGGTGGGCCTGCCCGATGAGGTGGCCGATTGCTTGGATGGCCTGCTTGAGGCCCGGCTAATTCCCGGCGCCATCGTGTTCGAACCTAAACCGTTCGGCGAGCGTTTCCAGACCACAGTGGCCTACGAGGTATCTGGCCGTGGCCGCGCCACGCCCGAGTTTTGGCGGGTTTTCCGCAAGCTCTATCTGGATCATCCCCACGTCATGGAGGCCTTCGCTTCGGTTCAGGCCGGCGCCGGTTCCGTTGCGATCGTCGCGGCGGCGAAAAATTGGTCCAAGAAGCGCGGCAAGGTTTTCGCCGCGATTGGCGGCGCGCTTTTGCTTGATGCCGCCACCCGCATCATCACTACCCAGTGGGTCCAGGCCGCCCTCGAATACGAGGGGCTTTTGCCGTGGAGTAATTCGTCCGCGGATTCCGCGGATACGCCAGCCTAGTACGTGAGTTTATTAACGACGACGGCGAAGCCACCAACCCCCAGTCCCCCAACCGCTAGGGAGGTATGGGCGGGATAAGGGCGTCATCGCGCCGTTTGAACGTGAGGTTGGGTGCGGACGGAGGGAGCCGTCGTCGTCGGAAAAATATCGAATGATGGACCGCGCTAGTCCATCACGTGAACCCGGGGCGAAAAAAGCGGAGCCAGCTTTCTAGTATAGGCCGGGCGCTCGGCGGACCGGGCGGCCAAGGCACACATCTGGAGGCACTCTTGGCCAAGGCATGGAAACTACACGGAGACGGAAAGCATATCGCGCCAGGGGAGGTAGTCCAACCGGACGAACGCCTCTCGTGGCCAGCAACCATTGGCATCGGAGCGCAGCACGTGGTGGCGATGTTTGGCGCCACGTTCCTCGTCCCGCTGCTCACGGGGTTCAATCCCTCAACTACTCTGTTTTTCACCGGAATTGGCACCCTCCTGTTCATCGGGATCACTTCGGGGCGCCTGCCTAGCTACCTCGGTTCCTCGTTCGCGCTGATCGCGCCGATCGGTGCCGTGACGGGCTACACTCTCGATTCTGGGGTGCCGATCGATCCGCATCGGATGAGCTTGGCGCAGGGCGGCATCGTGTCAGCCGGACTCGCGCTGGCGATCGTGGGCCTGATTGTTCACTTCGCTGGATCCAGATGGATCGATAAGCTCATGCCGCCGGTGGTCACGGGAACGATCGTGGCCTTGATCGGTTTCAATCTTGCGCCTGCTGCGTGGAACAACGTGAAGGCCGCCCCCGTGACCGCCATCGCCACCATCGCGGGCGTGCTGCTGGTGACCGTACTGTTCAAGGGCATTATCGGGCGTCTGTCCATTCTGTTTGGTGTGCTGTTCGGCTACTTCGTTGCCGTTGTGCGAGGCGAAGTGAACTTTGATGCCATCTCCGGCGCTGACTGGGTGGGCGTGCCCGAGTTCCATCCACTCGCCTTCGATCTCACCCTGCTTGGCCTGTTCATCCCCGTTGTTCTGGTGCTGGTTGCCGAAAATGTGGGGCACGTGAAATCTGTGTCCGCTATGACGGGGCGCGATCTGGACGATCTGACCGGGCGCGCGCTATTCGCAGATGGTGTTTCCACGATGTTTGCGGGCAGCGGTGGCGGTTCTGGAACCACCACCTATGCTGAGAACATCGGCGTTATGGCCGCCACCAAGGTGTACTCCACCGCGGCCTATATGGTTGCGGCCTTCTGCGCACTCGGGCTGTCCATGTTCCCCAAGTTCGGGCAGATCGTTGCCACGATTCCTCCCGGCGTTCTTGGCGGTGCCGCCACCATTTTGTACGGGATGATCGGCATGCTGGGTGTGCGCATCTGGGTGCAGAACAAGGTGGATTTCTCCGATCCCGTCAACCTCAACACCGCTGCCATCGCTATGGTGATCGCTATCGCGAACTATACGTGGCACTGGGGCGACATGGTGTTTGAGGGAATCGCACTTGGCTCCTTTGGCGCCATCCTGCTGTACCACTTCATGCGGACCATTTCGCGCTGGCGCGGGACATCTCTCGAATCGCCGTCCCCTGCCTCCGCGCCCGCGGGAACCGAGATCGAGGAACACTCCCTTGTGCGCGAGCACAACTACGGGTGGTGGCGCCGCGTTGGGAAGAAGAGCGGGGCCGGTGACTC
>NZ_JBQCZW010000039.1:9831-16646 GCF_052089425.1 Ancrocorticia sp.
AGCACAACTACGGGTGGTGGCGCCGCGTTGGGAAGAAGAGCGGGGCCGGTGACTCGGCGGAAGGCGATTCGGCGGAAGGCGACTCCGTAGAAACTGACGCCGCGAATCGGTAGTTAACGAGAAGCTGTTGAAAAAGGTGAGGCGCCCTGCTCGGGTTCCTCACCTTTTCTCGTTTGAGTTCTCTCGAGTTCTCGTTCGTGCTTTCGTTCTAGTTCGAGGCCGCATCCTCAAGGGGCGTGCACTCGGGAACATTCTCAAGCTTGCCCTCGGGGTATTCGGCGGCCACTTCGTCCGTCGTGAGGCGGCCGTTCCAATCGTCGCCCAGCACCACGTCCAAGGTGTCGGTTGTTTGATCTGGGTTGAACTGGATCACCGAATCGGGGACGAACTGTGCGAGCGTGTAGGCGGCCACCACACCGGTTGGGCCAGTCCGGATACGGGCGGGCTCATTGAGGGTTTCTCCCGCCCAGTTGTCCGCATTGCTGACTGCGATGTCTAGCTTCTCGAGCGAACCGGCAACATCGCCGGCCAACCCGGTCTTGGTGGTGGAGTTGTATACGTTGACGTTGATAGTGGCCAGATCAACCGGATCGCTCTCTCCCGCGGGTAGGCAGGGTGTGATGACCTCGTTAGGGTCGGGAGCCTCGGAGAACTTGCGATCGAATGGGAACGGCATGACACCCGCCCATACGAGCATCGCGATCAAAAGCAGCACCGCCATGATTGCTGAAACGGTCCCGAAAACGACCGTTTGCCGCTGCTGGGTCCGCCGGCGGTATTCTTCGCGCGCTGTCATATTGCCACTACTCACAGGTTAAACCGTAGCGGAGAGCGAAGGATTCTGCATCGCTCCCGCTCAAATTGGGAACAGCGAGGCGGGAATTTTGGAGTAAAGGACTCCCCACGCACCCGCCAGAGCTCTCATACCCTTGCTGCCTTCCGGCCCTGGGGGAGTTTTGAAAGATGGCGCCACGTGGGGAGCCGAATGACATTCTACGGTACGTTCAACCCGAATAGCCAACTCGTGTGAATTGTCCGCTATCCGCACACCCTGTGGCATGGCGAAGGTGAGTCACTAGGCTGGACGCATGGCAATTGAAGGAATGGGAACAGCCCAGTGGGTCAAAGCGCTGGATCATTTGGAGTTGCTTGCGCAGCCGGTGGCTGATGCACTTGGCGTGATCGCTGAAAGCTCTCCTGAGCTCGCCGATCAGGCGGTCGTGGCAGCCATCGATCCGGAGTATGCGGATACTGACTCAATGACCGAGCATTACGGGATGGATCTGGCACTTTCGTGCAACTGTGTGCTCGTTGCTGGAAAGCGTAACGGCGAAGAGCGCATCGCGGCAGCGGTTGTCCGGGCAACAACGCACGCGGATGTCAATCACGCGATCAAGCGCTTACTGGACGTGCGCAAGTGTTCGTTCTGGCCGCAGGAGCGTGCAGTTGAAGCCTCCGGGATGGAATATGGCGGAATCACGCCGGTTGGCGTACCGGACAGTTGGCGGCTGCTTATCGATTCCCGTGTTGCTGAGGGTTTTTGCGTGATCGGCTCGGGCCTACGGACCTCGAAGCTCGCAGTTCCGGGTGCCCTACTCGCGGCACTCCCCACCGCTGAGGTAATCGACGGGCTGGCGGTCGAGGTCTGATCCTCAATAGCGGCACATGCCACGAGCTCGAAGGGCGAGGGGTGTGCTGAAACGATGGGATCGTCAAGGATCGTGGAGGCTCGCGGAGAACGGCCCAACGTGCTTGGCATCTCACCGCAAGAATTCGCGAACTGATTGAGGCATCGGTTAAGCTTATTGGGCGCGTTAGCGCAAGGAGGATTCGCCTAGTGGCCTATGGCGCACGCTTGGAAAGCGTGTTGGGTGCAAGCCCTCGGGGGTTCGAATCCCCCATCCTCCGCAGCGACACCCCGTAACCATTGAGGTTGCGGGGTTTTTCGTTGCAGTGACGCCACTTCCGAAAACACCGAACTAGACACAAGCGGACTATAACGGTCCCTGATAGACTATATTCTAGATAATTGATAGTAATAGTCAAGTCACGGAGTGTTGCCATGTCGCCTACACCGAAGAAGAACCCGAACCTTCCTCGTGGCATAACCATGAATAACGGCCTGTATCACCTGAGACTCAGCTACCACGGCAAGCAATACAGCTGCGGAATGTACCCGACGCTCAAACTCGCCAAGATTGCTATGGACAAGTATCGGGCTGAGATCATCCTTGAGAAGTTCGTTCCACCCGCAGAGCGCCGCCGCCAGCTCAAGAAGCAACGTGAAGCGGCGGTAGCGGAGAAGGTGACTGTGGGGGAGTGGTCCACTGTTTGGCTTGAGTCCCTAGAGGACGGGCCTCACCCACGCTCGCCAGGGACTGTGACTAGCTACAGGTCCACTCTCAACGCCCATATCCTTCCCGTGCTCGCCACAACCGCGCTTGTGAACGTCACGCCCGAACTGGTCAACCAGTGCGTGGAGCTGGCCAAGCGAAGCGGCGAGGGAGCTTCACGTAACGTGGCGCGCACACTAAGGGCAATGTTCAACGCCGCCGTGCTCGCGGGCGTCGGGGGCCTGAAGGAATCGCCCGTGAAAGTGAAGGTGGAGAAAGCCGGGACCGGACGCCGCGCCGATGAGGATATTCCTTCACTGGAGGAAGCCGAAGCCCTAGCCGATGCGATGCCCGCCGATACCCGGCTAGCTGTGGAGCTCGCAGTGTGGCTACAGCTCCGGGTAGGTGAAGTGCTCGGTCTACAGCGCCAAGACTTCAAGAACTTAGACAAGGCCGGGGCAAGTGAATTAACGATCGAGCGGCAATGGTTGAGTAAGTCGAAACCCCCGGCCTACGGCGCACCGAAGGATGATTCTTACCGCAAGGTGGCTATCCCTGACGTGCTGGCCGAGAAGATCCATGCACACCTTAAAGCTCACGTGTTGACGGCCCCAGAGTCCCCCGTGTTTCCTTCTTCGAGGGATAAGACCCGGCCGATGTCGCATAACGCGTTCGCGAGTCGGTGGAATGATGCCCGCGCCAAGGTGCGCCCCGGCACCAACTTCCACGCCCTACGGCACCTAGGCCTCACTCTCTACGCCCAAGCAGGGGCTACTACTACCGAGACGATGCGCCGAGGCGGACACAAAGATATTGAGGCCGCCCAGCGTTACCAGCATTCGAGCGTAAAGCGGGATCAGGAACTTACGGCCCGGCTGAACAAGATGATGAAAGAGAACTGATTATGGCTAGTGAAGAATACGAGATCCGCGTTTTCTGTGATCGTAAGGCCGATTCGCACCACAAAGGAAAGGACGCCCACGTTACGAGAGTGGCTTACCGGAAAGGATGGGCTCAGGTAGAAAGCTCTTGGCATATTGCCCGCTCCGAAACCAAGAAGAGGGACCCGGAAGAATGGCTCCCGATAAGTGAGGATATGGACCGTGTGCGGTACGACTTGACTTGTCCCCGCTGCGGGGAGCATGTGACTGGAGGTTCAGGAACAGTTAGCTACGTTCTAGATAGGCTGATGGAGAACGGCGTCCATGAGATCTCGTTACGGGGACTTCAAGCAGTTTTGAGCCGCTCTGATGTGGACGAGCATTACCCGATCTTGTGAGCCTGTTGCGGCCTGTGCATGTCACTGAAAGAGTGCTATAGTCCTTACTAGCAGGGCAGCAGTGCTCGGCTCCGTGCCTATACGGTCATTTATAGGAAGTTAGAACGCCTTCGCGGGTGCTGTAGTAAGCGCACCCGAAAGGCGTTTTTTATGTCTCAGAGCATTGAGACCGGATATCTGAACTACGAACAGGCCAGCGACTACACCGGCCTATCGCAACGAACCTTGCGCCGCCTAGTAGCGCGCGGGGATCTCAAGGCTTACAAGTTTCCCGGCGTTAAGAATGTCCTCATTGATCCGAAGGATATCAAGCGCGCACTGAAACCAGTCACGCCACTCGCTGAGCACAACGCCATGGCCCGCGCGATTGCGGGTGATGCTGCGTGAGTATGGATAAAGAAATCCGCCCCGCGGGCAACGGGACGGACCAAGAAGAAACTGACGGACTCTTCCCTAGCATTCTAGCAGCAGAGTCCGACAAGTTCACTGCCTATGTGCAAGGCGTGTATGTCGTGGTTGTAGAAGCCACTGAGGAGCGTATGCGTCGCCGTGTCTACCTGAACCTTCCCAGCGCGCAGAGAGCGGCTCAGCGTGCCGCTGATCGTGGCCAAGATGTTCGCCTGTTCCTCGCCCGCCTAGATGTCGTGGGGGTGGAGCAGTGAGAACGCCACTGCCTTACGAAATGAATCTAGCCGGGGCCCGGGCCGCAATGTCGTATTACGAACACGGCTACCTGTACGGCCTTGGTTTGGATGCTGTGGAGGAACTCGACCCTGAGACTGCCGCCCGTAATCTCATGGCCTACTCAGCGGCGCTCAGGGGCGCTCAACCGGCACCCGAGACGTTGAACGCCGAGCAGCGGGAGATCCTCACGCCCTATGTTGCTTCAGGTATCCGCTCTGCCCAATACGCCATGGCGGAGAAGCGCCGGGCCTTGCATCGCGAGTTCCACGCCACCGTACAGCAGCACCTTCGCGCTGGGAATGTTCCGTATGCGGAGCTGGCCGAACGCCGAGGCGACCATGAGGGAGCGCACGTTCAGCGCGCCCTTCTTCGTGAGAGGGGGCTAGCAGCATGAGCACGCAAGATTATCCGAGGCCCGCCCCGAGGCCCACAAGTCCGCTCGATAAGATCCACAACGGTGCTTGGTTAGATGTCCAGAAGTTCCCGCCTTTGCAGTGGGCAGTACCGGGCTTGATAGCTGAGGGTATGGGTTTTGTGATCGGTCCGCCGAAATTGGGCAAGTCATGGTTCGTGCTCGGCATCGGGTTAGCTGTCGCCAGCGGCGGGAAGGCACTCGGCAAGATTCCCGTACAGGCCCGCCCCGTGCTGTACGCGGCACTAGAAGATGGAAACCGGCGTATGCAGTCCCGTGCACGCTCCTTAACCGGAGGTGAGGGAATCCCGGAGCGCTTCGAGTACTTCACGAGTGCCGTTGATCCGGCCGACGTGTACCAGACGATTGAGGCATGGCTGAACACTCACGAGGGCGGGCTAGTCATGCTCGACACTCTGGGGAAAGTCCTACACTCGGCCGGGCCGGGACAAAGCGCCTACGAACGTGATTACGCAGTGGGGGCTTACCTGAAGGCGATCGCGGACAGGCATCCCGGTAGTGCGCTTCTCGTGGTTCATCATTCCCGGAAAATGGGCAGCAGTGACTTCATGGACGCTACTTCTGGCACCAACGGGCTTAACGGCGCGGCTGATTACACGATCGTTCTGGAGCGCTCTCGTGGCGATAATGGCGCCCTGATTAAAGTCACTGGCCGAGACGTTACCGAAAACGAGTACGCGGCCAACATGGCTGAGGGATCTTGGTATCTCACGGGCGATGATCTTGCCGAGTCTGCCAGCATGGCCCAGACCGAGCGGGCAACCAAGAGCCTTGGAGATGACGCCGCAACGGTTTACGAATACGTGGCCGCCCATTCCGAGGGCGTGAGTCCTTCACAGGTGGCCACACTCATGGGCTGGCCGAACGATAAAGCAGGGAAGTATCTCAAGAGGCTTTTCGAGCAGGGACGAATCACTAACCCAGCTCGTGGCCAGTACGCCCCGTATAGCAGTGTCCAAAGTGGGAAAAGTGTCCAAACCACAACAGACACTTCACCCCAATTGGACGCATTGGACACTTTGGACACACCTATCCAAGGCAAGCAAGACGGGCGGGACCAGACCGATTACCTCGCCCAGGGACGGCGACTCAGGGAACAAGTACTAGGAGAAACAGCATGAGTAATGACAAGGAAGCTCAAGCAGTAGTGGCAGCGGCGCAGGCCGTGGCCGAGCAAGCAAGATCAGAGGATGAACAGGAGAACACTATGGCAGAAGAAAACCAGATCGAAGAGATCCAGACCGAGGACGTTAACGAGGATATGCCCTCGACGCACACCCCTAACGATGACCTCACCCCTAATGAGGACACCAAGGATGAGTTAAGCAGACCTGACGCCGCCGAGGAAGAAGCCGAGGACCGTAAGGCCCAGAAGCCTCATTCCGAGGCCGCGAAGTATCGTGTAAAGCTTCGGGAAGCCGAGGCTGAGCGCGACACTCTAAGAGAGCAGGTGCGCGAAATGCGTACGCGCGACGTGACGGCCGCGTTAAACGAGAAACTCGATTCGGACATGACACAAATGCTGTGGGACGTAGGGCTAGATCCACTCTCCTTCGTCAGCGAGAGCGGCGAGCTTGACGAGGATAAGATCGCGGGCGTAATCTCTGCGGTCAGCAAGGTAGGCAGACGGGGCCCGGGCGGCGGCAAGCCCATGCCGAAGCTGCGCCCTACAGGCGGGACTAAACCGAGCGAAGATCTTGCCAGCGAAAAGAAAACATGGAGCGATGCGCTCAACGCGGGCCGGGATGTATAATCGTTGCTAGAGGTTCACTAGTCCGTGGCTAGATCCTCGAACACGTAGCCCCAGCGGGGCGCACCGGTTAGGCCAGTGGCCACCAGTGAGAACACATTTAAGTTCTATTGGTGGCCACTTTTCTATTGTTTGGCCGCCGGAAAGAAGGCTCTCATGCCTAATCAAACACTCTTAACCAGCGCCGAGGGTATGGGCGGAATCCTGCCCGAGGAGTACGGGGACCTGATCGTTCTGCCCGTGCAAAAGAACTCTGTGGCCTACCAAGTCGCCACTCTTGTCAACACCAGTAGCAACGAGCTTCATGTGCCGCTCATTGTTTCGGACACTGCCGCC
>NZ_JBQCZW010000040.1:0-16409 GCF_052089425.1 Ancrocorticia sp.
CAATGGGAGAAAGGCGGACCGACCACGATGGATAACGCGGTCTTGTTGTGTTTCCACCACCACCGGTATGTCCACTCACGCCAGGTCATCATCACCCACCATGCCGGAGGGTTCACCTTCACCGAACCGAGCGGCGAACTCGTCGGCATCACCCACCACACCACCATCCTCGAAGCCGCCTAGATAGCGCGCAAACGGCCCAGTCAGCAAGCGAGGCGCGGCGGCACACAACAGACCGGGCACCCCGAGCCCTCGTGATAACGCGGATGTTCGAAACCATCTAACGGAACGTGATCCCCGAAGCGGAGTAGCTCCGTCCGCGACGGCGCGCTCCTCGCGCGGATCACTCCCTAGATTCCCGAGGCCACGCGACAGGGCGAAAACGCGAAGGTACGTGGCTGAGGGTGTCCAAAGCATTCGGCGTTATGGAGGGCAATAGGGATGTGCGGCCTTTCTTCAGCGTGGGGAATATCGCCGTTTAAAGGGGCGTGCCAGCTCTCGTGGGAAACGATAACGGGCTACGATCGATGTATGTCTTTTCGCCCAAAGCCACCGCTGGGCCGTCACTTCGAGGACGGCTCGGGCCGGGGGAGTTTAGCTGATCGCCTCGATGCCGTGCGCTCGGCAAGTTCCGTGCGAGCCGACGTCACCACGGAGATGCCCATCATTCGCGCGCCCTTGGCGCCGGATCGTGCTGGTGGTGAGCCACCGCGGAGGCGCAGGGGTACCTCACGCGCTGACCGCGTGCGTCAGACTGGCCAGCATCCTGCCGTTCGGCAATCCCCTGACCAGCGCCGTGCGCGACCTGACAATCAATCGGACACTCGTCCGGAGGATCGGCCACGACATCAAGAGCAGCCAGGGCGCCGAGGGAACCCAGCGCAGGCTGATCGGCAGCAAAACGTCTCGGAGGAGTCGTCTCAGCAGACAGTCGGCTCGACAGCCGGTAAAAGCGTTGCGCGTTCCTCCGCTGTCATGTTCATGGGGACTTTTGCGTCCCGCCTGCTTGGCCTCGTCCGTTCCCCGATCTTGCTCGGTGCTGTTGTGGCCATCTCGGCTCCAGCAGGTAACGCGTTTGACGTGGCGAACAAGGTTCCCAATCTGATCTACATGGCGATTGTTGGTGGCTTGGTTAATGCAGTTCTGGTTCCTGCGATTGTTCGCGCCACGAAACAGTCTGACGATGACGGCCAGAGCTTTATCAACAAACTGCTGACAGTTGCCATCGTGATTCTGGGGGCTGCGACGCTTGCGATAACGTTGGCTGCCCCATTGGTTGTCAAGCTATTTGCGGCAACTATGAGTGGTCCGTGGTATGACCTCACCGTGGCTTTCGCGCTTTGGTGCCTGCCACAGATCTTCTTTTACGGCATGTACACGGTGCTGGGGCAGATCCTCAACGCTCGCGAGAACTTCGGGCCGTACATGTGGGCACCGGTGCTCAACAACGTGGTGGCGATCGGTGGCCTACTCATCATCTTGTGGGTCTACGGTGGTTACGATCCGGCAACAGCCGAATCTCCAGAAATCTGGACCGGTGCGCGGATTGGGATGCTCGGCGGATTCCACACACTCGGGATCGTTGCGCAGGCGCTGGTGTTGATATGGCCGTTGCGCAAAATGGGCTTTACCTACCGCCCCGACTTCCAGTGGCGGGACTCGGGGCTTGGTTCAGCAGCGCGAGCCTCATGGTGGATCTTGCTGTCTACCGTTGGCGGCATGGTACCGACGATGTTCCTGTCTAACGTGGCCGCGGGAGCTACAGCCCGTGCTCAGGTGCAGGGAATTCCAACTGAGGAAGTGGCTGGCAACTTCGTCTATACGGTTGGCTACACGATCTATTCGATTCCTACCTCCCTCATCGTGGTATCGATTTCAACGGCCATGTTTACGCGACTTGCACGCAACGCCGCGAACAACGACATGGTGGCGATGCGAGCCGATACCTCGAAGACACTGCGGATGGTCTCCACCCTCATGTTCCTGTGTACGGGGCTCATGGTGGTGTTGGCCGTTCCGATTTCGCGCATCATCGCCGCTACGAGCAGCCCAACGGAAGTGTTCACCCTTTCTCGGGTGGTCATCGCGATGTCGATTGGCCTTGTGGGAATTGGCGCGGTCAACATTCTGGACCGTGCGTTCTACGCATTTGAAGATACTCGACGCGCCTTCTATCTCAACCTGCCGTTCCAATTAGCCGGTCTTGTGGGCTTCACGCTCTGCGGCCTTTTGCCTCCAGGATGGGTGGTAGTTGGCATCGGGTTGGTGATGTCCGCCACCAACATTGGTTCCGTGTTCCTGCTGGCCCATGTGCTGGGCAAGAAGATGGATGGAATTGACGGAAAGCGACTCCTCACAACTCACGCCAAGCTACTAGGCATCACCGCGTTCATTGTGTTCGTCGGTTGGCTGTGGATGCGATGGCTTTCCGGAGGGCTACATCCGGAGGGCGATATTCTGGCGTCTCTCCTCATTATCATTGTGGTGGCGCCAGTGCTCACTCTGGTGTACCTGGGATTGATGAAGCTGCTACGAATGCCTGAACTTAACTCATTGGCCGGTCCCGTTCGTGGAATCTTAAGAAAGTTTGGTATCAAAAGGTGACCAAGATTCTTCCCGTAGTATTCGGATTCGACATCGCAGACTATGCGTTTGCACGGATCTTCCACGAAAACTGTGGCATCCGGAGCCTCATGGTCACGGAGATTCGCCGTGGCCCCATCAACGATTCGTCGATCTTCGACACGATGATGGTGCCAAAAGGGACGCTCGGACACGAGGAATCGTTCATCGCCCTTCTCCACGAGATCGAAGAGGCGCACCCTGATGAGCAATTGATTCTGTGCGTCAACTCAGACGAGGGTGTTGAATACGCGGCCAAGCACCGTGGCGAGCTCGAAGAGCGATGGTTTCTGCCATATCCCTCCGAGGGCGCCGTACGAACGGCCAACTCCAAGGCCGCGATGGCGCAGATCCTTGCCACCCTTGGACTTCCCACTATCACCAGCGTGAGCGTGGACCTGACGGCCCCCGAATCGTGGGCTGGCACGTTGGAGAATGTGCAGTTCCCCGTCGTCGTCAAACCTGAAGACGGAACCCTCCTGAACTTGTACCTTCACAAGGGCCTCAAGAAGGTAGTACCGGTCCGTACGCCGGGCGAAGCGATCGAACTCTTGACGAATCTGCATGAGGCTGGCGTCCCGATCAACCTGTTGGTTCAAGAACTCATCCCTGGCGATGACACGACGCAATGGGTTATTAACGGATATGTGGATTCACGTGGACACGTGACGGCGGCGGGCAGTGGACGCGTGCTGCTTGGATTGCACGTGCCCTCGCTCATCGGGAACGCCGGCATGATTCTGCTGGAGCGAAACGACCACCTGATTTCCGTGGCCAAGCAAATCGTGGCAGCGGTGGGGCTGACCGGGTTCTTTTCGATGGATGTGAAGATCGATCCGCGCGACGGAACCGAATACTGGCTGGACCTCAACCCGCGGATTGGCCGTGGGCACTACTACCTGAAGGCAGCGGGCATCGATCTTGCCGCTGCCATACTCGCGGACATGGGGGGCGAAGCCATTGCCTACCAAACTAACTCTCGCACCGGGATCTACACGGTTATTCCCATGGCACTGGCGTCCAAGAAGTACATTCAGGATCCAGACCTCATGCGTCAGGTGAAGTCCGCCAAGAAGCATACGGTCAATCCGTTGGCCTACGCGAAGGACCGCAATCTCAAACGCACCACGTATCGTTGCCTGAGCTACGTGAACCAATACAAGCAGATGCGCAGCTTCTATCCGGAGCCCACTCAGTCCGGGTTTTAGCTGCCGTGCTTGTTAGACTCTAATGAACCGAGAACTTGTGGAGGAAAGCCCCATGCGATTCGTGGAACTCGCTGAACAAGATTACGAACAGTTTGTCCGATCCAGCGAGCGATGCTTCTTTACCCAGCTGCCGGCTTACGGGGACGTGCGTAGCGCGGAGGGTTATCGCGTGGAGCGGGTGGGATTGTGCGAGGGCGAAACGATCCTTGCCGCGGCTACTGTGGTGTATCAGCCGTGGAAAAAGGCATTTCTCAGAGCGCATATCTCTTATGGGCCGGTAGTGAGCGGGCAGGGCGAAGAAAAGGCAGCCGTCACCGCCGAGTTTTTCGAGAAGCTTCGCCAGCACATTGGCACGGACAAGCGGGTGCTTTCCATCCGCGTGACTCCACTGGTTGTGAGGCGCTTCTACGAAGGCAGCGAACCTGGTCCCGAGCTGGACGAGGCGCGCGAATTCGATGCGCTCATGGAGACAATGGGCGCCCAGCGGCTAGACAAGGAATTCTATGATTCCGCGGATGTCCAAGTGCGATTCAGCTACGTTAAGGACATTGCGGGGATGAGCTTCAAGGAAGCGGCGGCCTCGTGCGGGCAAGTGGTACGGACGGGGTTCAATCGCGCCGGGACCAACGGTGTGGAGGTGCGCTTCTACGGACCGGACCAGTTTGACGTGTTGGAAAAGGTACTTCAACACACTGCGGAACGCACCGATATGCACGCAATCACCGATTCCGCTTTCCACTACTATCGCGACCTGATGAAGCGGCTCGGGCCGGACGAGATGATGATGCCCGTTGCGGTGCTCAATACGGTTGCGGCGCTTGATCAGATCCAGAAAGAACGCGAGACGATCATTCCCAAGGTGGAGCGGATCTCCGATATGGAGGCAGCCGCCGAAGCCGAAGGTCGCGCCCTCGGCAAGAAACAGCGCAATCAGCTCAAGGAGCAGCGCAGCCGCCTCGAGGTTCTTGAGCGCCGTGAAAAGGAAACCCTTTCCGTGCGCGAGGAGCACGGCGATGAAATAGTTCTCGGTGCCAGCCTGTTCGTCCATTCCCCGCACGAGCTGGTGTACCTAGTTTCTGGTGCCTACGCCGAATTCCAGAGCTATTACGGCATCTACCTCATCCACCGGGCGATGTTCGAGTGGGCAACGAGCCACGATGTTCACCGATACAACATGTATGGGGTCACCGGAGACTTCTCTGAAGATGCCTCCGACGCCGGGGTTCTCCACTTCAAGAGCCAGTTCCAAGGCTACGTGGAAGAGTATGTTGGCACCTACGATCTGGTGCTGCACAACAAGTTGGCGTCTGCTCTGGGGGCCGTGGGTTAATCGGGTTTCTACGCCGATGCCCCCAGCACCTTGGCCGCGATCGAGTGAATTGGCTTGTTATACGTGCCAATGAACTCCTCAACGTTGCCGTTTAAGCTCCGCTTGAAGGAGAGCACGGGTGCATCGATCGCTGTTTCATCAAAGCAGCCGCTAATGCCGAAGGTGTTATAGACATCTAGCCCTTCATCGCAGGCAAGCTTGAACATGGCCCGCTCCACAGGATAGTCACGGGCGTAACATGAGAACCTCTTGTCCATGCCGCCCAATAACAGGATGAGTTCATTCCCCGAAATGAAGGACAGGGCGCTGTTGAATGGGATCTCGCGATCGCCGAACTCCTCAAGGCTTTCGAGGGCGGCTTGGTGATTGGATTCGAGCGTTAGCGTGCGTTCGTTGGCTTGGGTGAGCTCACGGTCGCGGGCCTTCGTTGGTTTGCGCTCGTTCAACTCGGCAATTCGGGCGATGAGTGCCTTTTGCTCCTCTTCGATCTGGCCGATGTACCGCTTCGGAGAGTAGTAGGCCACGCATAGGAATGCTCGACGTGGGCCCAGCTTTTCCATCAGCCGCCGATACATGGCTTGCGAAGAAACCGTAATCCCCGCCATGTTTGTACGTTCGGCTGCGGATTCGTGGAGGTGCTCGAACACATCGAACTGGTCTGGGTCAAGGAAGCGCACCTGAACACCGTACCTGCCCTCGTTGTGGAACCGGCGTCTCAATCCCTTGGATAGGGTAGCGGTGGCTTCTTCGAAGGTCATGCCAGCGATATTCTTCGTGTAAATGTAGCGGATCTGAACGTCAGGGCGCTCGTAGAATTCGTGGTCAAGACGGTCATAGCCAAGTTCGCCCAGCCGCTCGTGAACCTGAGCTCCGAGTTCGTTCGCGGAGCTCACCTCAATGTCTTCATACAAGTTCTTGTGAACAAGGGGCACAGCTGGACGGACAGAACGCGTGGGTACATCCGGCGGATGAGTGAGTTCATGCCTTCGAAGAACGTTGTAACGAGGTCCGAGTTTTCCCAGTCAAGGGTAGGGCCGTAGTTCATCAGGGCCCTCTGAAATACGCGCTTCCATGGTTGGATAAGAAGAAGCCCAGCTCCGATCACATGCTCTGTGCGGCGAGTTCTGCCATCAACAACTCCCAGATACTCCACTGGGAATCCCTGATCGGACCGCACATCGCCGTATTCGGGCATCTGCGGTAGGAACTGGCGGGACAGCCCTTGACAGAAGGATGTATAAGCCTCTGCAGTCAGACGGACAAATCGCATATCACTTATCTTTCGTGTAGTAACGCCTTCGCGATGAATGCAACGTTGAGCTTTAGTTACAATGTCGAGTAAGTGTATGTCATGGATTACACCTTGGCTACATAATTGACCCCTTGTTCCGAACTTTGAGAATACTGTTGGGAGAATTTCATACGGTGGCACCACGCTCGAGGTTTTGGGAGTACGCTACGTACTTCCGTTTGCGAGCGACGTTTCTTCCATGACGCTTCTTCCGCGACGTATATTCGGCTACGTTTCGTACGCAACGCCTTGCCCACGAGGTTTCGTAAGCAACGCTTCTTCCGCAACGCCTTCCATGACGTTTTCGCCGCTGGAAAGAGGCGAACCTGTGGGCGCCGCGCAATGTGTAGGCTGGAGCCGTACACACCGCCCAGCACTAGGAGGACGAAGTGGCTGAGGGAAATAACCATCCGGACCAACTGGATGAAGGAAGCCAAGACGCCGCGGGCGGCACCACCGATTCGCATAGTTCTGGGCTCTCACCCGAGGACATCGCTTACATGGAGCGAGTACAAAAGAAGCGGCTGGTCATCACCATCATTCTGGGTGTGATCCTTCTGGTGGTGGGCTTTTTCGCGGGTACGAATCTCGCGTCGCTAGGTTCGCAGGCGCCGGACCATGACCAGCAGGCAGTTTCCGAGGAGATTTCCGCAGGCACCGCGTGGGAGATTCAACTCCCGGCGGGAACTGCGAACCACGCCGGAACCGCGGACCACTAGGAGGCAGAAGTGTTTGGACGCAACAAGCCGGAGGCCGTTAAGGATCTTGGCGGCCGCCCGATTGATTGGGCAGAGCTTGAGGACGGACGTTGGGTGGCGGCATTTGATGGCGAACTCGTTCTGACGGCACAAGCAGTGGAGTCCTCAGATGCGGGCGAGAAGGCAGCGGGAGCACAAACCGAGCGCCATCCATGGGCCGAATTTGAGAACGCAAGCTGGAGCGAGGGCGATCGGCGCATTCTCGTTACTTATGTGGACGGCAAGCAGCCGCTGGTACTGCGGTTTGCGGACGGCGAGAGCCAAAAGATCGCCTACGTGATCCGGGAGCGCCTGCAGCGTTCGATCGTTTTTCAGGAAGCGATGGACTTACCCTCGGGGTCCGTGGCGCGTGGAATGGTGCGGCGTAGTGGCGATGAGAGTCTCTTCACACAAGTGATTATCGACGGTCAGACGGGGCCCGAGGATGCTGACACGCTAGCGGTGCTAGAGGCATCTTTGCGCGATGTGACGGGCATTTCGGACAACTAGGTGGAAGCGGGGCGCGTGATCTAAGACGCTCCTTTTCGAGTTTGCCAGCACGTAGAACTCTGCTAACCTTTTATCTGTTGCCGATCCCGCGTAGCTCAACGGCAGAGCATCCGACTGTTAATCGGACGGTTACTGGTTCGAATCCAGTCGCGGGAGCAAGAAGCCCCTCGCTCACAAGGTGAGGGGCATTGTTGTTTTTCTACCACCTGAACGCAGGCCCCTGAGATGTTCCGTTCCCCTCAGCGGCGGGCGCCACGGAGGCGTTTGTGAGAGTATTGTACCCATGGCTTATCGCGCGATTCGTATTGTTGGAGATCCCGTCCTGCGCACCCCATGTGCCCCCATTAAGGACATTAACCACGGCGTCCGTACGCTGGTGGAGGACCTGTTGGAGAACGTGGACGATGAGGGTCGGGCAGGTTTAGCCGCGAACCAGATTGGCGTGTCCCTTCGCGCGTTCTCCTGGAACATTGAGGGCCAGATTGGTTACATTTTGAATCCAGAAATTGTGGAGCTTTCGGAAGATAGTTTTCAGGACGACGACGAAGGTTGCCTCTCCGTCCCCGAACTCTGGTTCCCCACAAAGCGCGCATGGTACGCGCGTGCCGAGGGCATTGATCTGGATGGCAAGAAGAAGGTCGTTGAGGGCGAAGGCCTCATGGGGCGCTGCATCCAGCACGAGGTGGATCACCTAGACGGGCACCTCTACATCGATCGTCTGGAACGCTCAGTGCGCAAGGAAGCGATGCGGGCCATTCGCGATCTGTAGGCTCATCGGGCGCGGTATTCCCCGGCTTCGATACGCCCGGACGCCACGTCATGCGCGAACTGCAGCAGTGATGTTGCCGCGTGTACGGAGGACAATGCGTCTAATGGTGGCAGATCTGGGTCAATCGTGCGTGCCGCGCTGACCGTCACATCAGCGAGAGCGTCAATGTTGCCCTCTGGGACAACAACGGTATGGGGAACATCGCTGACTCCCTTCACATCAAAACCGACGGTCGGAAGGCCTACCGCCAAGGCTTCGAGTGCCACCCGAGGTAGCCCTTCCCAGTGCGAAGTTTGGACGAGGACGTCCGCCTGCTCAAAGAACTCACGAGGGCTCGTCCGCCCGTGCAGCTTAATGTTGGTGGAGGGCGTGGCGTCGCGGCGCATGCGTTCCAAGAATTCGCCGTCTCCTAGCATATCGATCTGAAAGCTGATGGCGCGCGCGTTGAGTTCAGCGGCAAGGGCGATCATGGCGAATGGATTCTTGCGCTCGGACATCTCTCCAACCCACACGATTCTCATGGGATGCCCATCGGCCGGACTCCAGCTCCGGGGAGCTCTTCTGGCAAATACATCGGTGTTGAGGCCAACGCCATGGATTAGGCGAAGCCGCGGTTTGGAGCTGGCATGTTCGGCGAACCATGCATCATCGTGGTTGTTGATGCATACGATAGCGGCGGTGCTTCGTAGCATTGATTGTTCCATCCCTACGAAGATGCGATCAGCCACGCGCGGTGCGCCATTCCAGTGCAAACCGTGACAGAAATAGATGACTGGAGCATTCACTCGCGCTAGGCGCACCAGTGTGGAGGCGTTCGCGGTGTTGGTGATGATGGCGTCAAGGCGCTCTTCCTTCGCCCACGCTCGTAACTCTTTGAGCGCGAGGGCGTTGCCGGGCTTTGGCGAACGGGTCACGTGGGGGAGTAGGCGCTGATGTGGGAATGAGCTGCTCTGTGTTCCAGCAGCTGGTGAGACCCGGGCACCTTGGCGTTCCCATTCCTCAACGATCTCCACGAAAAATGCATCGAGGGTGTCTCCAATTGACGTGAGGAGACCGAGCGAGAGATGTGCGGAGATAGTGGACACGTGAACTCCTGACAGCGCGCAAAAGCCGGTACACCAACGGTGTGGTCCGTATTGTGCCATTAATGCAATGCGGGCGGCAGTCCCCAATTCTCAATGATGCCGAATTGTGATGTGACCTAGGTCTAGATCTGGGCCTTAATCGTTGGTACGCTCTGCTCTCAAATCCACAGCTCGCAACTGACACGTAACACCGGGGAGATCGTCAATGACCGGCGTAGGTGTTGGCTGCAAGATATCCGAGGTGGGCTATGCAGGCGTTCAACCGCCGTCCTTATGATGCCGTCAAACGAGCGATGGATATCGCGCTGGCAGGCATCGGACTTGTTGTGCTTTCTCCGGTCATGGTGATGACCGGCGGGGTTGTCGTGGCCTTCTTAGGGCGTCCCATGTTCTTCGTGCAGGAGCGTCCAGGACTGGGAGGAAACGCTTTCAAGCTGACGAAGTTCCGCACAATGGCACCGCCTGTCGACGATGATCAGGAGGATTCCGAACGGGTATCGATTGTGGGCAACATGATACGGGCCAGTAGCTTGGATGAACTGCCGGCGCTGTGGAACGTTCTCAAAGGTGACATGAGCTTGGTGGGACCGCGCCCATTGCTCACCTGGTACATGGATCACTACACCCCAGAACAGGCACGCCGTCACGAGGTCCGCCCAGGTATCACGGGACTGGCGCAGGTGAAGGGGCGGAATACGCTGAGCTGGGAAGAGAAATTTCGGTACGACCTTGAATACGTTGAGAAACGCTCGTTACGTCTGGATCTTGACATCATCTGTCGAACGCTTGCCGTGGTGTTAACTAGGCGGGGGATAGCTCACGAGGGGAGCGTCAGCATGCCACCTTTTGCTGAATACACAGGGAGCAACGAGCATGCGCACCGAAGCACGCAGTAACCGGACTAACCGGACAAAACGCACAGACGGCAGGCGAGCTGGTAGCAGGCGAACTGGCAGCGTGCTCATTACCATCAGCATGTTTTCCGGAGCGCTTGTCCAGTGGTATCTGGTATGGATCTTTGCTCGGTATCTCGGAGGACCCAAGGCGGCAGGGACGTACTCCTCGTTGGTTTCACTCCTGACTCCGATCTTTATTGTTGCTTCCTTGGGTTTGCGGACCGTGTACCTCACGCTCCGTTCCGTATGGCCACTACGAACCTATGTATTCCTACGAGTCATTGGACTCATCGTGGGATGTGCAGCGTTCTTGATCGTGGCTCTGCTTGAAAACAAGTACGCGATCGGACTGGTTTTGGTTCTTATGGCCTCGCGTGTGTTCGATCTGATGTCAGATATATACGCGGCTGCCATCCAACGTCAGGATCGCCTCGCATGGCTTGGCACGGCTGGAATTGCCAGCGGAATCATCACGGCGCTAGCGGTGACAGTGAGCGCCGTAACCGCGGGGACCATGGCTGCTGCTATTGGTTCGGTGGCAGTTGTCTCCCTCGCGTTTTATGCCGTGTATTGGCGTACGGCAGGGGACGTGGATCGTGACGTGCCACCGGCGCATCAGTCCGAGGAGCGGGTCTCTGGATCGCGGCGGGTCAAAAGCTGTCCCGGGGGTAAGAGCTATTCCGGGCGCAAAAGCTTCCCCGGGATCCGAAGTGTCCTTCGTGCAGGCGTCCCCGTGACGATATCTCAAGGTATTGCTGCTATCGCTGCCTACCTGCCCGTCCTCATCCTCAGCAGGTGGGTAAGCGAGGAAGCTATCGGCGTGTTTGCTGCCGCGGCCTACCTCATCACCGCGGCAAATCTGGTGGGGGCAGCCGCCCAAACCGTTCTCATCTCACCGCTCCGAATTCAGTATGCCTCTCAGGGAGCTCAGCCAACGTTCCGCCGTGCACTGCGCGTCAACGGTGTGCTCCTCGCGATCGGGGTTATCTGTATTCCGATCATCGTGTTTCTTGGCAATCCCGTTCTTCAGTTTGTGTACGGACAGGAGTTTTCTCTGCCACAATCCGCACTGGTACTGCTTGCGCTGGCTGTGGTGCCGATTGCTCCGTCCTATCTTTTCAGTGCGGTCCTATCAGTGTTCAACTACTTCCGGATTGAAGCTCTGGTATGGGCTTGTGCCGTGATAGTTGCCTCGTGCGTCGGTGTGGTCGCGCTGAGTACGGGCGTCGATCCGCTGAGCGCCGGGATGATCATAGCCGGAACGATGAGTTGGACTCGATTCGCAGGGGTTTCTCTGTGCGCATGGTGGATAGCCACACGAAGGCAAGCACCGCAACCACAAGGTGTGCGCTCAAAGGCAGGGCGCTTGAAAGTGATGCGTTCAAGAGTCGCGCGTTCGAGAGCTGCCCGTTCAGAAGCTGCACGTTTGAAGGACAAGGGGTGATCCGATGAGTAACGAAAAGCCGTTCGTCAGCGCACATGCGACCGATGCGCCAGTAACCCCCGCATTCGTGGTGGACGAGGAATCCTTGGCTAGGCAAGCGGAGTCCTTTACCGCGGCAATGGCAGCTGTGTGGCCAACTGGAATTGTCAGCTACTCAGTGAAAACCAACTCCCTTCCGTGGATCGTTTCATGGATGGCCAAGCGTGGCATCTGGGCCGAGGTGGTATCCGATCACGAGTACCGTCTAGCGCTCGCTCTGGGGCACAGCCCAGATAAGATTGTGTTCAACGGCCCTGCCAAGTCGCGCGAGACCATGCTGGCTGCGCTTTCAACGGGCGCCATCGTCAACATCGATTCCCGCAGAGAGCTGCGGTGGGTCCTTGAGTACGCGAAGAACCCGCCATCCGGAAGCGTCAAGGTCGGGGTGCGAGTGAACTGGGATGTGGATGCCGAATGCCCAGGGGACACTGCCAGCGGCGCGGCCGGCTTAAGATTCGGCTTTGACGTGAGCAGCGGAGATTTGGCTGGCGTCTTGGATTCGTTGAAGGAACACGGCGTATCGGTCGCTGCCCTCCACCTGCACGTGACAAGCCTGAGCCGGGCGATCGGTACCTACCAATCCGCGGCACGCGTGGCTGCCTCGATCGTGGAGCAGCATCGCCTTAGCCTTGACTACCTCGATATCGGTGGTGGGTTTTATGGTGGCGAGAATCCTGCCTTCCCCTCTCCAGAGGAGTATCTCGTGGCGATCAGGGACGGGCTTGACGGGGCTATTGATCCAGCGACCACGCGTCTGGTTATCGAACCCGGTTCGGCGTTGGTAGCAGTTGCGGTGGAGTTTCATACGAGTGTGCTGGATTCGAAACCTGCAGGTGATCACGTGATTGTGGTGACGGACGGATCGCGAACCAACATAGATCCCTTCTTCCGCAAGGAGAGCTACGAATACTCGATTCGCACCACCGGGCGCCCAGCGCTTGCTCGGCAGGTCATCTGCGGATTCACCTGCTTGGACAACGATCGGCTCATGACCCTAGAGGAAGCCCCCGAGCTGAGCGAAGGCGACACCATCACCTACAAGAAGGTCGGGTCCTACACCATGTGTTTCAACCCTTTGTTCATTAATCAACTCCCCACTGTCTATGTGCGCCACTGCGATGGCACGTTGGGGATCGCCCGCCACGCATGGGGCGAGAAGGAATATCTGGCAGCGAACGATTGGAATGCATGAGATGAACGTTCTGATTCTGAGCGCAGGTACGCGCTGCAAAACAGTTGAGTACTTCCAACGAGCAGCCGGCACTGGACGGGTCATCACCACAGATTGCTCTCCTCTGGCGCCAGCGCTCTATCTTGCTGATGGATATCACGTGGTTCCTCGTATCGATGATCCCGGCTATCTGAACGTCATACTGGACATTTGCCGTCAGGATCGGATAGACCTGTGCCTTTCCCTCATCGATCCAGAGTTGACGTTGCTCGCCCAGAACGTTGATCGTTTCGCGCAGATCGGCACCACCGTCATGATTTCTCCGTTCGATGCCGTGCAACGGGCTTTCGACAAGTGGGAGATGTTCAGGTTCTGTCAAGCAAACGGGATTCCGGCACCACGCACGTGGATTGAACCTGATGAGCTTCGTGCAGATCTTGGCGTTGGGCTAGCCAGCTTTCCTCTCTACGCTAAGCCGCGCACGGGGTCTGCCAGCAAGGACAATTACCGGATTGAATCGGCCGAGGATCTGGAGGCTGTGTATACGAAGCATCCGGGCATGATGGTCCAAGAACTGATGACGGATGATCCGCTGGACGTGGATGTGTACGTGGACATGATCAGTGGCGAAGTCGTCTCTCTGTTCGCCAAGAAGAAGCTGAGGATGCGTGAGGGGACTGCCGATAAGGCCGTTTCTGTCAGGGACCCGGTACTGGAGTCGTTCATCGTTGACTTCTGCGCGATTGCCGGGTTTCGGGGAGCATTGGACATTGACGTGTTCCGGACGGAGCAGGGCTACTCCTTGCTGGAGGTCAATCCCCGCTTCGGCGGGGTGTATCCACATGCCCACGAATGTGGCGTAGATTTCCCGTCTTACGCGCTTCGTAACGCGCGCGGGCTAGCTAATGATGCGGATATCGGTACCTACGAATCCGGGTGGGTCATGATGACCTACGAGGAAGTTATTGCCGTACCAGAACGCCTGGATCTGCACCAGAATGCCGAAAGTAGATGATATGAGGCGCAGTGAATTGACGGGTTCTGTCAACCAGTCAGACCTTAGTCCGGGGGTCAGGTCAGGCGGTGGTTCGAGAGTTCAGCTAGGTCTTGGGTCAGAGCCGCCAACGGAGTTAGATTCGGCGCGAGAATCGGTTCCCGGGTGTGAACGGGGGCGAGGTCGCGATCGCGAACGAGAGCAGGGCACTGAATTTGGGTCAGATCGCCAGCCAGTAACACCCGCATTCGTGGTGGACGAAGCGAAGCTTCGGCGCCAGGCAGCTTCGTTCACTGCGGCGATGGCCCGCGTCTGGCCCAACGGAATCGTCGCGTATTCGGTGAAAACGAACTCTCTGCCGTGGATCGTCGCGTGGATGCGAACTCAGGGCATCTGGGCAGAAACGGTATCGGATGATGAGTATGATCTCGCGCGGGCCCTAGGCCATAAGCCAACACGGATGGTGTTCAACGGCCCTGTTAAATCTCGTGAAGCGCTGCTTGAGGCCGTTCAAGCAGGCTCGATCGTCAACCTCGATTCGCGCCGTGAAGTCCGCTGGGTATGCGAGTACGCCCACGCGCACCCGGCGGCAACGGTGAAGGTGGGTGTGCGCATCAACTGGAACCTTGACGCGGAGTGCCCCGGTTCAACGCTCAGCGGGCAGCAGGGCCTCAGGTTCGGGTTCCACATTGATAACGGGGACCTTGACGATGCCATCGGCCAGCTGAAGGCGGCCGGAGTGACCATCAACGGCCTTCATCTTCATGCCACGAGCCTGACCCGCAGCCTAGATCTGTACCGTTCGGCGGCGCGGGCAGCGCTTAAGGCGATCACCCGCCACGCGCTGGCGCTGGATTACATCGATATGGGAGGCGGATTCTTCGGAGGCGAAAGCCCGGATTTCCCAACCCCCGCCCAGTACATCGAAGAGATTAGGGACGCCTTGTGCCCGGTCATTGACCCGACGATCACACGTCTGATCATCGAACCCGGCAGTGCCTTGGTAAGTGTAGCCGTTGACTGCCACACCTCGGTTGTGGATGCGAAACCGGTCCAGGACTATCGAGTGGTGGTCACAGATGGCTCGCGAACCTACATGGATCCGTTTTTCGGCGGCCCAAGTTTTCAGTGTGATCTGGTCACCGAGGGTGAACCGATATCAACACCTCAGGTCATCTGCGGCTTCACTTGCGTGGATACGGACAGGCTGACTGTGTTGACGGACTGCCCCAAGCTGCAGGAAGGCGATCGTGTGATCTATCGCCAACGGGGCCACTACACATCCACCTTCGATACGCAGTTCATCAACTATCTACCTCGTGTGTACGTGCAAACTGAGGCGGGTGAACTGATTCAGGTACGCAGGCGTGGCACCACGGCGGATTACCTGACTGGCAACGAATGGGGTGCACCGTGAACGTCCTGATCCTCAGCGCCGGTAAGCGCGTGATGATGGTCCGCTACCTTCAGCGGGCACTGGCGGGGGCGGGCCTACAGGCGGGCACGGGCCGAGTGATCGCCGCCGATTGCAGCGCCCTTGCTCCCGCGCTGTATGTGGCGGACGGCCACGCAGCGGTGCCACGTGCCGATCATCCTGAGTATGTGGACGCAGTCTTGGAGCTATGCGAACGTGAGACGATTGATCTGTGCCTGCCCTCGATCGATGCCGAACTGGAGCCACTCGCACGGCGCGCCAGCGATTTTAGCCAGCGGGGGATCATGCTCATGATCTCGCCCCTTCACTACGTGCAGCTCGCTGGCGACAAGTGGCGGATGCACGAGTTCTGCGTGGAACACGGAATCCGTACGCCGCGCACATGGATCGATCCGGACCTGCTCGCCAGCGATATTGCATCTGCACACGCGAGCTTCCCATTCTTCACCAAGCCACGGACGGGGGCTGGAAGCGCCGGGATCCGGGTAGTCAACGATGAACGGGAGCTAGCTGAAGCATGGGCTAGGCCCGGCGCCATGGTTCAGGAGTTCATGGCCGGGGAACCCCTAGATGTGGATGCCTACGTTGATATGATCACGGGCGACGTATGCGCAATCTCCGCCAAGGCGAAGCTGCGGATGCGCGACGGCACCGCGGACAAGACGCGCGCCGTGAACGATCCGGCCCTCACCGCCTTTATTCTGGATTTTTGTTCGGTCACGGATTTTCGGGGAGGGTTGGATATTGATCTGTTTTGGGACGACGCCGGGTACTCGCTCCTCGAGGTCAACCCGCGCTTCGGCTGGGCCTACGCCCACTCTCACGAATGCGGGGCTGACTTCATTTCCCTCATGGTGTCCAACGCTGCCGGCGCGGTG